>JBCCEP010000009.1:0-26502 GCA_039030215.1 Pseudomonadota bacterium | reverse complement strand
GTTTCACCCAGCGCCTGCGCCATGCCGATAATTGTGCCGGTCAGCATACCCGGTATGGCCAATGGCAAGACATGATGGAACACCGCCTGAATACGCGAGGCACCGACACCAAGGGCGGCCTGACGGATGGAAGGTGGCACCGCCTTCAATGCCGCACGGGACGCGATGATGATTGTCGGTAGTGTCATGAGGGCCAGCACCATGCCGCCTACTAGAGGTGCCGAACGTGGCATGGAGAACCAGTTCAGAAACACTGCCAGACCCAACAGACCGAAGACAATTGAGGGAACTGCCGCAAGGTTGTTGATGTTGACCTCGATGAAATCGGTTAATCGGTTCTTGGGCGCAAATTCCTCGAGATAGATGGCTGCCGCGACGCCAATCGGGAATGAAAGCAACAGCGTCACAACCATGGTATAAAATGAACCAAGTACAGCCCCCCAAATACCGGCAAGCTCAGGTTCGCGGCTGGCGCCGGTTGTGAGGAAAATGGAGTTGATGCGGCGTTCCACCAGATCCTGAGACTGCATTTTGTCGATCAGCGCCACTTCCATGTCCGAAAACTTGCGGTCACTTTCCGGGCTGGGAATGGTCTTTGCCTGCCAGCTACCGGCCGTC
The DNA here is from genome assembly GCA_039030215.1 of Pseudomonadota bacterium. Lineage (GTDB taxonomy): Bacteria > Pseudomonadota > Alphaproteobacteria > Rhizobiales > Rhizobiaceae > BOKV01. The sequence continues at coordinate 25,884 of JBCCEP010000009.1, read as the reverse complement.
AGCGGTGCATCCGTTTCAAATGGAAGCAGCATCGTGCCGACAAAGCTGTCCGGTGCGATCTCGGTGACTTTTATCGTACCGCCATTTGCGTAGATCAGGAGCGAAGGCAGGTTGGTGTCGATGACTTCCGCTGCACCCGCCGCCGCTTCGCGCTGGATTAACGCATCGAATTGTGCCCGAAGGTCTTCCAGCCTCGTCTTGATCGTGGGGATTGCTTTTTGCGCGTCTTCGACGGCCTTTTCATTGCCGGAACCGCCTGCGATCTGGGTCTGGCGGGCCAGGCCGCGTTCTTCAGCCGAAATTCGCTTTGCCACCACTTCGGCCTGTTCGCCAATCGTTTCCTTGGTCAGGGCCAGAAAATCGCTGAAAACCGGAGAATCAGCCGTCCCGGTGACCTTGTCCTCCTCGATCTGAAGGTTGAGCGCAGATTGTGGTGAAGCAATCGTGTAGCGGGCAGTCAAACCCTTCAAATACAAATCAGCGAAGTCCGATACGGGAACACCCACTTGGGTCTGTTCGCCGATCAGGGATGGGTCGTCGATCACTTCCTCGCGCAATTCAAGGCCGGAACCGGTCGACAAAATAGATCGCGCAATGCGGGAATCCTGCCTCGAAGTCATGGAAGGGAAGACTTCGCCTACCGCGTTACGGATGATCGTATTGTAATTGGCCGCGCCGGGATCCTCGGCTGAGACCTCGGTAAGATTTACCGGGACCTTGGCATAGTAATAGGTAAATGCCGGAATGCCCTTGCCGACAACGGTCGAAAGCAGCAGGACCAGGAAGAAGCCCGCCAGGAGCACCGCGCCAAGGCCGATATACTTGAACCGCCTCTCGGCAGCAAAGCGTTTTCTGATACCGGCAGCGCGCCTTTCGGCTGCGGTCTTGTTGTCGAGAATGCCCGTATGGGTGATAGCTGCCTCAGTCATATTGTTCCCGATATTTCTGAACGACCTTGAGCGCGATTACATTCAGCGCCAGCGTGATACAAAACAGGACAAGTCCCAGAGCAAATGCCGCCAGGGTCTTGGCACTGTCGAATTCCTGGTCACCGACCAGCAAGGTGACGATCTGAACCGTGACTGTTGTTACCGCTTCGAGCGGGTTGATGGTCAGATTTGCTGCGAGGCCTGCCGCCATGACGACGATCATTGTCTCACCGACTGCCCGCGAAATCGCCAGTAGCAATGCGGAGACAATTCCGGGCAACGCAGCGGGGAGCACGACCTTGCGGATCGTTTCTGACTTTGTCGCGCCCAATCCGGCAGAACCCTCTCGAAGGGATTGCGGGACGGCATTGATGACATCGTCGGAAAGGGATGAGACGAATGGGATGATCATGATTCCCATCACCAGCCCGGCAGCCAGCGCGGATTCCGAAGATACACTTAGGCCAATCCCCTCCCCCCATCCCCTGATTGCCGGCGCAACTGTCAGGGCCGCAAAGAACCCATAAACAACAGTCGGGATGCCAGCCAATGTCTCTAGAACCGGCTTGGCAATCGAGCGAAATTTCGAGCCTGCATAATCCGACAGATAGATCGCTGCCATCAGTCCAATCGGTGCGGCGACAAGAATGGCAATGGCAGTAATCAGCAAGGTACCAGCAAAGAGCGGAATTGCACCAAATACCAGGCCGAGATCCTTGTCGGAAGCCTGGTCGCCAGCAGCCTCAAAGGCGCTTTGCGGAGACCAGTGCAGACCAAACAGAAAATCAAATAAGGGAACCTTCTGGAAGAACCTGACCGTCTCGAAGATCAGTGAGAAAACGATACCGATTGTGGTCAGGATTGCGACTGCCGAGCAGGCAATCAGCAAACCGATCGCAAAGCGCTCGACAAAATGGCGCGCCCGCATGCGTAACGACATGCTGCGCAATCCGAAATACAGACCAAGCGCACAAAGGGCGGCCACAAGCGCAACAACGATCCAGGTCGCAGTCGCGGACAGTTCCTCATAGCGGAGAGCGGCAGCTTCCTTCAACTCGTCGCGGAACCCGACAATGCCACCAAAGGCAATTGCGCGGGCATCGCGCAGGATCGCTTCAATTTCGGGAACGGACTTGTCGGCCAGCTGGGTGGCAAATTCAGATGTGACCATGCGGTCCAGTATGGTGCCGGAAAAAAGCCCCCAAAGGATCAGCACGGCAAGTGCCGGTACGGTCACGACCAGTGCGAGATAACCACCATGATAGGATGGACGGGAATGAAGTTTGGAATGGTCACCGCCAGCCATTGCGTTGGCACGGGTGGAACCAAAATAGTAAGCAACAAAGAAAAGAATGGCGAGCGCCAATACCAGGTAGAAAATCATGGCGTGGCCTGTCTGCAATTGACCTATGGTCGGATTTCAGAAATGTCCGGCCGGTGCAATAACCGGCCGGACAGCATGCCATGACTTTACATGGCGAGCGGTTTCAGCTGCTTTGCGTCTGAACCAACCATATCGCGGTCGCTGGCTGGGAGAGGGATAAGCCCCTTGTCCACGAGGTAACCGTCATCGCTCCAGGTACCTTCGTCAACAAACTCGCCAACAAATTCCGCAATACCCGGAATAACACCGACGTGCTCTTTCTTGACGTAAAAGTAGAGCGAACGGGAAATTCCGTAGTCACCAGCTGCGATTTTTTCAAATTCCGGGGAAACGCCGCCGATGACCGCGCCCTGAATCTTGTCGGCATTCTGATCGAGGAACGAGAAACCGAAGATCGCGACGGCTGCCGGGTTTGCTTCCAGCTTCTGAACCATCAGATTGTCGTTCTCACCAGCTTCGATGAAGGCGCCGTCTTCGCGCATCTGGGTGCAGGCTTTGCCCTTTTCAGCCATTTCCTCGACTTCCTTGGGGCAGGCTTCTTCCATGACGAGCTCGACGAATGCATCACGCGTGCCGGAGGTTGGCGGAGGACCAAGCACTTCGATCTTCTCGGCTGGCAGCGAAGCATCGATATCGGACCAGGTCGTGTAAGGATTGTCGACTACCTTTCCGTCAACGACAACGTTCTTGGCCAGGGCGTTATAGATCTGATCCATTGTCAGGTTCATAACGGGCGCGCTTTTTGAATTGGCAAGAACAATCCCATCAAATCCGATCTTGACTTCAACCGGGGTAACGCCGTTTTCGCCACAAAGCTTGAATTCGGTGTCCTTGATGCGGCGTGATGCGTTGGTGATGTCGGGTGTGTTTTCGCCAACACCAGCGCAGAACAGCTTCATTCCGCCACCGGTTCCGGTTGACTCAACGACTGGGGTCTTGAAAGAACCTTTCTGACCAAACGCCTCAGCAACTGCGGTTGAAAATGGGAATACTGTGGAAGAACCAACAATCTGAATTTGGTCACGCGCCTGTGCCTGATCGGCTGCGGCGATCGCGATTGCGCCAATTGCGACGGTTGCGAGAGTTTTAAATTTCACGGGATCTCTCCGATTTCGGGTGTAAAAATCAATGCCGGAACCCCCCGGCACCTGTTTAAAGAGGCGTTGGTAAACTCTGCCCCGCCTCGCTGACGTGGCAGACACTATTGCTAGTGCATTGTCGTTTTATGACAGATGAGTATCACTAATATGACAGTTTAAGTATTTGTTTTTATTATATCTTTCGCTATCGGTCCACAGACTCACCCTGATCTTTCAGCATGAACTCGATGCTGAAGGAAGCGCCTTCACCCAAGGTGGAGCTGACATTAAGCTTGGTGGCATGTCGGGTGAGTATGTGTTTGACAATTGCCAATCCGAGTCCGGTCCCCTGTTTCTCCCGGCTGGATTCGACATCGACCCTGTAAAACCGCTCCGTCAATCGTGGCAAATGTTCTTCCGGGATCCCAGGTCCATAGTCGCTGATAACAATCTCGACCGCGTCGTTTTCGCCATTGGCTGACTTCAGCGTGCCAGCAATGTCGACCCTGCCGCCGCTCTGTCCATATTTCAGCGCGTTCTCCAGCAGGTTTTCAAAAACCTGCATGAGTTCGTCCCGATCACCGTCGACAATCAGAGAGGAACTCGGTAAATCCGATTTCACTTCAACATCCAGATTTTCAGCAAGCGGTTTCAACGAATCAACGACATGGTGCAGGACATTCGCCAGATCGACTTCGTCCGAAGCGCGCAGATGGGCTTTCATCTCGATTTTGCTGAGCGAGAGAAGATCATCAATCAGGCGCGACATCCTTTCGGCCTGACCCAGCATGACGGTCAGGAACTCCTTGGTCACTTCAGGGTCCCCGGCTGCCGGACCCTGAAGGGTCTCGACAAATCCGCGAAGCGACGCCAATGGTGTGCGCAATTCATGGCTTGCATTTGCAATGAAGTCCGATCGCATTTGATCGGATCGTTTGGCCTCGGTCAGATTGATGAATGACAACAGGAAGAAATTGGGATCATTGCCGTCTCCGGCGCTTGGGATCGGCGTAATTGCCATCCAGTACCAGCGTTCGGGCGGGCTTGGATCATGATATTCGAACTCTGCCGGTTGCCCGGTTTCGATGGCAGAAGTAAGGACCCGCGCGATCTCGGGCCTGCGAAACTTGTAAATGATAGGATCAGCGGTGGAAGCGGGGCCGAAGTCGGAAGCAGCAGCGCTGTTTGCATATCGCAAATTGCCGGTTCGATCGAGAATATAGGCAGGGTGGCCAAGCGCATCGCAGACCGATTTCATGCCAAGATCCGGCCAGGTCGGTTTTCCCGGCAGTTTTTGTGAGTTCGATACCTCGCCGCTCGTGGACTGCGTCGGTATCAGCGTAGCCACCATCACTATTGCAAAGCCAACGAGACTTTCGACCCACAAATCACCGACAAAAACAGCAAGCATCAGGAATACTATCGCTGCCGCAAGCAGTATCCAGCGGGCATTGTAAAGCCGAGAATTCAGCGTATCCTTAACTGCTGTTGGGACCTGATCGAGAGACATATCCTGTCGTTCCGCAATATTGCAATCATCACCGGAAGCACCGTTTTGGCCGATTTATATATACTCCAGATGTCGCGAGCGCTTAAATAGACTGGCTGGGCCGAATGTCCAAATGTTAAGTAGGAATGATGAGACAGAATCCTCAATGCCAACGAGCAGAAGATCAAATCAAACCGGGAAATTGAGATGAAAATAGCGGACGCACCTGTAGTCGAATTACAAATTAACGGCAAAAAAAGAACATTTGATCTGGATGATCCAAAATTGCCGGATTGGGTCGACGACAATGCGTTTGGTGCCGGCGGGTATCCGTATGACAAGAAAATGGACGAAAAAAAATACAAGCATGAACTGGAGGATCTCCAGGAAGAACTGGTCAAAGTCCAATATTGGCTGCAGGAGAAAGATGAGAAGGTATTGGTTGTTTTCGAGGGTCGGGATGCCGCCGGCAAGGGCGGAACAATCGAGCGATTTCGTCAAAACCTCAATCCCCGTTATGTCAGATCGGTAGCCCTGCCGAAACCGTCCGACAAGGAACAGGGTCAGTGGTATTTCCAGCGCTATGCCTCCAATTTTCCGACTTCAGGGGAAATGATTCTGTTCGATCGTTCCTGGTATAATCGGGCAGGCGTTGAACCGGTCATGGGGTTTTGTACCGATGATCAGTATGAATCCTTTCTCGACGAGGCGCCTAAATTCGAAAAAATGATCAAACGGGCGGGAATTCATTTCTTCAAATTCTGGTTGAATATCGGACAGGAGACGCAGCTTGAGAGATTTCATGCGCGGCGCCATGATCCGCTCAAGGTCTGGAAACTGTCGCCTGTCGATATCAAGGCACTGACGAAATGGGACGAATATACCAAGGCGCGCGACAAGATGTTCAAGCACACTGATGTCACCGATGTCCGCTGGTGCGTTGTTCGTGCAAACGACAAGCGCCGGTCACGTATCAATTCCATCCGGCATGTCCTTACCCATCTTGACTATGAGGGCAAGAACAAGAAGAAGATCGGTGAGATCGACGAAAATATCGTCGTTCCGGCGAAAGACTTCAAAGATTAGCTGTCTGCGATCCTAACCGTCGGCCAAGCGCAATCTTGCATAGAGAATATCGACCACATCGCCCTGGCCGGTAATCGAAGCAGAACCCGTGATGTCGGTGTTCAGTGCAAAATACCCGTCGGCACTGGCGGGATTTAATTGCGGGACATTCATTGCAAAAACAATGGCCTCGGGCTGCAGGCCAATCCTGAACCGCTTGCGACCACAGGCTTCGGTTTCATTGAACAGGCAGGAAATCGAGAATGTGGCAGGGCCGGTGCCGCCGGATTTGGCCAAAATTTCGACCGTGATGCGTCGGCCCTCGATCTGTTCCATTACACCGGAATTTACATTAATCAGAATCGGTTTCGCCGATTGTGCAAGTTCCTGGGACGGACGAACTGAAGTCAGTCTGATCAATTCCAGATTGGATTGGTTTACGATCTGGGCCCGGCCGCGACCGGCGGTTTCCAGGGCGTCGGTGTTGGAGGGAGAAAGAATCGTTATGAATGGCGTCGATGACTGATCATCGATTACCTCATTTTCGGAAATGGCCGGCGGGGAACTTTCCACACTTGCCTGATTACTGGTTCCAGGCGAAAGCATGTTGATTAGCGTGTATATCAGCCAGCCGGTAATCAATAGCAGGCAGAAAAACGCAAAAATTGCGAGCGGTCTTCTGATCCCGCTACCATCAATTGGAGACCCGGCTCTGGCGGTTTCCTCCAGAAAGAGATCGTTTTCGTCCTGAGGTCCGTAGTCATCGACCTCCGGAAATTCAGGATCGGTAAATTGTTCAGGATGGCCCGGTTCATAATCCGGCGCAGCCTCGGCGGGAAAATCTGCTGATGGGTGTTCGGGGGCGGGCGGAGAGGCTGTCGGCTCGACAAAACGTGGCTCCGGTGCAATTTCGTGTTGTTTTAGGGGAAGATAGCCTGCTTCAATGCGCTTGATGCAGTTTTCGAGTGCATCGCGTTGAACCTGAATAGCCTGCGGCGGTTGCGGACCTGCACCAGCAATCATGCGTGCAAAAGCATTGCGCGACGCCTGATAGACCTGTTCACGTACTGCCGGGTCAGTCGCGTCCTGTCTTGCCAGAGCCTGGCGAATTAACCCCTCGAAGTCCGCCAAATTTGCTGTATCCCTCAGTAATCAATCAAAATATTTCGCGTGAAACTCAAAAGCGGACCAGTTTGTCAATTCAATGCCTGCATTAAATGCAGGCAGCCGCATGCTGTTGCCGTCATATTCCCCGACCCGCCTGTCAGGCTTCACAAACCCCTTTTATCCTGTTGCTCCTATAATGCAATCTTGCTGGCGGCTGATTTAAGTGGTCACCGCAATATGTGAACACTAATGGGGACAACTATCAAAAATCTGCGGTATGGTTTTGTGTCGAAACTGTTTACAATACCATTCAATACGCTTGTGCTTCCGTAAGTGTAAATCCATGTGAGAATCAAGAAGTGCCCATTCCCGATATTTTGAAGGACCAGTTGGTATTGCCGGTTGTCGGAGCACCGCTGTTCATAATTTCCCATCCGGCGCTGACGCTGGCGCAATGCAAGGCAGGTGTAATCGGCTCTTTTCCGGCTTTGAATGCCCGTCCACTCTCACAACTCGACGAGTGGCTGGACCAGATCACTGATGAATTGGAAACACATGCACGGGAAAACCCGCAATCGAAAACGGCGCCTTTTGCGGTAAATCAGATTGTGCACAAATCCAACAACAGGCTCGAGCAGGACCTTGAACTCTGCGTCAAATACAAGGTGCCGATCGTCATCACATCCCTTGGGGCGGTACCCGAGGTCAATCAGGCAATTCACGCCTATGGTGGCATTGTCCTGCATGACATCATCAACAACCGGCATGCTAATTCAGCCATACGTAAGGGTGCTGACGGTCTGATTGCCGTGGCTGCCGGAGCCGGCGGCCATGCAGGCACACTGTCTCCATTTGCGCTGGTGCAGGAGATTCGGGAATGGTTTGACGGGCCGTTATTGCTGTCCGGTGCTATAGCTAATGGCGGTGCCGTGCTGGCGGCACAGGCCATGGGTGCCGACCTTGCCTATATCGGCTCGCCGTTCATCGCCACGCATGAGGCGCGGGCCAGTGATCAATACAAGGAATGCATTGTCGACAGTGGTGCCGCCGATATTGTCTATACGGACCTGTTTACCGGTGTGTCCGGAAACTATCTGCGACCCTCCGTTACCAATGCGGGGTTTGATCCGGACAATCTGCCCAAGAGCGATCCGTCAAAAATGGATTTCGGTTCCGGCGGGACGACAGATGCAAAGGCGTGGAAAGATATCTGGGGCTCCGGCCAAGGGATCGGTGCGGTCAAATCGGTGGTTTCCACCGCTGAACTCGTCGGGCGCTTGACGCGCGAATATGAAGCGGCAAGAAACAAACTTCTGACGGATTGAACTATAGCGGCCAGAAAAACAGGATTGCCGGCACAGAGACCCCCAGGACAAGCAGTTCCAAGGGCAGGCCCATATACCAGTAATCGCCAAACCTGTAGCTGCCCGGACCCATGATGATCGTGTTGTTCTTGTGGCCGATCGGGGTCAGGAATGCACAGGAAGCGGCAACTGCTACACCCATCAAGAATGCGTCGGGGGAAGCATCAATTGAATTGGCGACATTGACGCCTATCGGTGCTGCAATCAACGCGGTCGCCACATTATTCAGGAAGTCAGAAAGCGTCATGGTGATCGCCATCAGGACGAGCAGGACAGCCCAGGACGGCCAGCCATCGGTTGCCGACACGATCGAATTGGCGATTAGCTGCGTGCCACCCGATTCTTCCAGGGCAGCGCTTAGCGGGATAAGGGAAGCCAGCAGCACGATGACTTTCCACTCTACTGTCTCGTAAATCTCCGACCCGCCAACAATGCCAAGAGCGGCATAGCCGATCACACAGGCAGCCAGCGCAATGGTCAGATCGGCAAACCCGGCGACCGATGCAGCAATTGCCAGCGCAAACAGAAAGCCGGAAAGCAGTGCACGGTTGCGCTGCAAGACCGGCGTTTCGCGTTTGGCGATGGGATAGACCCCGAGCCAGCTCGAAATGGTGGCCAGCTCCTTTGCGGGTCCAAGCAGCAGCAACATGTCACCCGATTTAAGCGGCAATTCACGCACCCGCTGACGAAAACTGCGCCCTTCGCGGGAAACCCCCAACAGCGTAACCCCAAAGCGATATTGCAGGCGGACATCCTTTGCGGTCCTGCCGATAAGCCGCGAATTTTCCGGAATGATGACCTCCTGCAGGACAAGGGATGCGCTGGCCATGCCACCATGTTTTTCCGAACCGGAGTAATCCAGTTCGGCTGCACCGATAAACTCCTCGATTGCCTTTGGTTCTCCTTCAAGAACCAGATAGTCGCTTTTGCGAATTTCCTCGTTATGAGCAAAGCCGCGCAAGCGCTTGCCGCGGCGAACAAGGCCAAGAACATGGACATCCTTATCGTTGGCGAGCGGCAAGAGATCGCCGACGAGAATACCGATGGATTTCGAATTCGTTTTTGGTCTGGCCTCAGCGACAAACAATCCGCTTTCCCCGGCGGCGGCGTCTGCATTCTTGTCTTCGCGCTCGGGTACAAACCGCCAGCCAATCAAGGCGACGAACAAGATCCCGACGCCGGCGACGACCAGGCCGACCGGCGAGAAATCGAACATCTGGAACGGTTCGCCAAGTGCCTGCTGGCGATATTGCGAAATAACGATATTGGGAGGGGTTCCGATCAGCGTGATCATGCCGCCCAGAATTGTGGCAAACGACAGCGCCATCAGCGTTTTCGAGGGCGCGCGTCCGGCTTTGCGTGCCGCTTCAAGATCGACCGTCATCAACAAGGCCAGTGCCGCGACGTTATTGATGATGGCCGAAAGGCCGGCACCCACGACAGACACAATTCCGATATGGGCCGAAACCGGCCGCTCCTGGGCCAGCAGCCTGGTTGCAATTGCCTCGACGGCACCGGAATTTAGCAGACCTCGCGAAATGATCAGCACCAGACAGATGATAACGACAGCCGGATGACCGAAACCGAGGAAGGCATCATAGGGCTTTATATATCCTGCAAGCGTGGCAATGATCAGGGCGGAAAATGCGACCAGATCGTAGCGAACCTTCCCCCAGATCAAAAAGAAGAAAACAATGCCGAACAGGCTGAACAGGAATATCTGGTCGTAGGTCATGGCGCGACATTACGGTGTGCGAACCGCATTGCAAGACCAGTCGGTGAAATCATAATAATTACACCAAACAAAAATGCGGCAGGGCAAATGCCCCGCCGCAATTTACTGAAATTCACAGTCTTTACATATCAACCAGCAGCAGCAACCGCGCGCTTTGCCATAACCTTGACCAGATTAGCCCGGTAGGCGGCATTGCCGTGAATGTCAGAAAGCATCATGGCCTCATCAACGTCTGCTTCGGCTACTGCATCCGCGCTCCAATTCGCATCAAGTGCCTCTTCCATGCCGGAATGACGGAACACGCCGTCGGAACCGGCTCCGGTTACTGCGACGCGTACCCCGTCGCCTCCCTTGGCAACAAAGACGCCGGCCATTGCATAGCGGGATGCCGGATTGGGGAACTTGCTGTAGGCGGATTTGTCCGGCACGGTAAACGAAACCGAGGTGATCAATTCACCATCCTCCAATGCGGTCTCAAACATGCCAACGAAGAAATCATCGGCAGCAATCGTCCGATTATTGGTGGTGATTTCGGCACCCAGTGCCAGCAGTGCAGCAGGATAGTCAGCAGCGGGATCGTTATTGGCGACTGAACCGCCAATCGTTCCCATATGGCGGACTGCCGGGTCACCAATATGGCCTGCCAGATCGCTGATGCCCTGGCAAACTGCCTGCAATTGCGGTGCATCGGCGACTTCGGCATGCGTAGTGGTTGCACCAATGGTGACCTTGTTCCCTTCCACATTGACGCCTTTCATTGCATCAATATTGCGGATATCGACCAGATCGCTGGGCGAAGCGAGCCGCTGTTTCATGGTCGGGATCAGGGTCTGACCGCCAGCGATAAATTGTCCATCATCTGCCGAATCGGCCAGTTTGACTGCCTCATCTGCAGAGGAGGCGCGGTGATATTTGGTCTCATACATTTTTCATTACCTCCTGGAAATTACTGAGCCGCCTTGGCGGTGCCGTTCGCTTGGATAGTGTCCCACACCTTTTGCGGGGTGGCGGGCATATCCAGATCGCGGACGCCGATAGCGTCTGTGATCGCATTGATCACGGCTGGCGGTGCCGCGATTGCGCCTGCCTCGCCGCAGCCCTTTACGCCTAATGGATTGTGCGTGCAGGGCGTATTGGTGTAGCCAACGTCGAAACTCGGAACGTTGTCGGCATGGGGAATGATGTAATCCATGTAGGAAGCATTCACCATCTGGCCGTCTTCGTCGTAAAGCGCCTTTTCAAACAGCGCCTGGCCGACACCGTGGGTTACACCGCCATGGACCTGGCCTTCAACGATCATCGGATTGACGACATTGCCAAAATCATCAACCGCAGTGAACCTGACGACTTCGGTGACACCGGTATCCGGATCGACTTCAACTTCACAGATATGGGTGCCTGCTGGATAGGTGAAATTGGCTGGATCGTAGAATGAGCGCTGATCAAGACCCGGCTCCATATCCGTCAATGGATAATCGTGCGGAACCATCGCCGTCAGGATAACCTCGCCAATGGTCTTGGTCTTGTCGGTACCCGAGACAGAGAACTCGCCGTTCTCGAAGCTGATGTCGGCAGCGTCCGCCTCCATCATGTGAGCGGCAACCTTCTTGGCCTTTTCAATCACCTTGTCGCAGGCAGCCGAAATCGCCGATCCACCTACAGCCAGTGATCTGGAGCCATAGGTTCCGTGGCCCCATTGAACCGTACCGGTGTCACCATGGATGATATCGACCTTGTCGACCTCAATCCCAAGCTTGCTGGCGACGACCTGAGCAAAAGCCGTTTCATGGCCCTGACCCTGGGTCTGGGCACCCGTCAGTACCGAGACGGAGCCTGTCGGATTGAACCGGATCTCGGCACTTTCATACAGGCCGATCCCGGCGCCGATTGCTCCGGCAATGTTGGAAGGCGCAAGACCACAGGCCTCGATATAGGTCGAGAATCCAACCCCGCGCAGTTTGCCGTTGGCGGCAGATTTCTTCTTGCGGGCCTCGAAGCCGGCGTAATCGGCCTTTTCCAGCGCCAATTCGAGCGTGGTATCATAATCTCCGATGTCATATTGCAACACGACCGCGGTCTGATAAGGAAATTCGCGAATGAAATTTCTCTTCCGGATTTCGACCACGCCGATGCCGGTTTCGCGCGCAGCAGTCTCGACGAGCCTCTCAATCAGATAGGTCGCCTCCGGCCTTCCCGCACCGCGCTCGGCATCAATCGGGCAGGTATTGGTAAAGACGCCCGAAACCTTGCAGTGGATGGCCGGAATGTCATAGGGGCCCGAGAGCACCGTGCCGTAGAGATAGGTCGAACTCAGCATTCCGAAGGTCGAAAGATAGGCACCCAGGCTAGCCTTGGTGTCGACCCGCATTGCCAGGAACTTGCCGTCCTTGTCCATAGCAAGTTCTGCCTTGGTGACATGGTCGCGGCCATGGGTATCACTTAGAAATGCTTCGGTGCGGTCGGAGGTCCATTTGACCGGACGCTCGACCTTGCGGCAGGCCCAGGTAACGACTGCCTCTTCGGGATAGAACGGGATCTTGGAACCAAATCCACCGCCGACATCGGGCGAGATCACCCGCAGCTTGCCCTCCGAAATTCCCAAGACATAGGCTGCCAACAGAAGCCGGGTAATGTGCGGATTCTGGGAGGTCGTATAAAGAGTAAAACTGTCTGCAGCAGCATCATATTCGGCATTTGCCGCGCGTGGTTCCATTGCGTTCGGAACCTTGCGATTGTTGATGATGTCGAGCGAGGTTACATGGTCTGCCTTGGCGAAGGCTGCCTCCACCGGATCGGCTTCACCGATTTCCCAGTGCATGACAACATTGTTTGGTGCTTCCTCGTGCAATTGTGGCGTATCGGCATCCATCGCCTTGCCCGTATCGGTATTTGACGGCAGCACGTCGTATTCGACGTTGACCTTGCCAGCGGCATCGCGGGCCAGGGCCACGGATTCGGCAATCACGACGGCAATCATATCTCCGACAAACCGAACCTTGTCCTTGAGCAATGCCGGTCGTGGAGGAGCATTTTGTGGCCCACCGCCCGGTGCAAATCCGCAAGGCAGCCCGCCCAGGCCGTCTTCTGCCACATCCTCGCCGGTATAAATGGCGGCGACACCTTCGCAGCCTTTCGCCTCGGATATGTCCACTGACTTGATCAATGCATGCGCATGTGGCGAGCGAACAAAAACTGCGAACAGTTGGCCGGGACGGTTAAAATCGTCGGTATATCTACCCTTGCCGGTAATAAAACGCTGATCTTCCTTGCGCAACACCCGTGCGCCGATACCTTCAACACCCATTTCGTTTCTCCTCATCAGACCGCGTCTGATGGATCAATACCCATCGCGCCGGCCATTTCATTTTTGTCGTTCTGGATAAGAGTTGGCTAAGCTGTCTGCTCTGCAGCAGCTTCGATGGCGCGAACGATGTTGTGGTAACCGGTACAGCGACAGATATTGCCTTCCAGTTCGCTGCGTATCGTCGCTTCATCGAGTTTGAGGCCATTTGCCTTGGCACGCTCAATCATGTCTACGGCCGTCATGATCATGCCGGGTGTACAGAACCCACATTGCAGCCCATGGTGCTCGTGAAAAGCAGCCTGTACAGGATGAAGATCGCCACCATTGGCCAGGCCTTCGATCGTCACCACATTGCTGCCAGTTGCCTGGTTGGCCAGCATGGTGCAGGCCTTTACTGCCTTGCCGTCAACATGTACCACGCAGGCGCCACATTGCGATGTGTCGCACCCGACATGGGTACCGGTGAGCTTAAGATTCTCACGGATAAAATCGACAAGCAGGGTGCGGTCCTCAACGTCGGCGGACACCTCTTTGCCGTTCACCGTCATGGATACGGTTGTCATGAATTCCTCCCAAAATTCGGGTGCAGAACACCCTGTCCTCGATTCCCGAATTTTTATGTGGATTCCGACCTCTTTGGATCAGTGTAAGCATTCGGGAAACCATACATTGGCGCACTCACAGTAAGAGGGCAAGAGCGGGGGATACGAAATTAGTCTTAATTACTAGCCTCTACTTTCGGATGCCAGGTTCAAACATGGGACAGCCATTCAAGCAGACAAGGTAAAATCGGCCACGCAGATAATTATTTTACCGCTCGAACCATCGCTGATGATGGGAAACAGGTAGGGTCTGAACCCCTGGCGTTTTGCCATTTGCCGATCGAACGCCGGGTCTTGAAGCCCGGCAGACCGTCCGCACCACCAACATCATGCCCCTGCCCTTCGAGATGGCGCTGCAAGATCGCGATGTCTGAGCGCAGCATCTTGTCGGTCTTGCGCCAATCTGCCTTGAAGGGAGTGTTTCCAAAGGCCATTCGGTCGCCGGCGTGGCCTATGAACAGCGCATAGAGATCACTCTCATTATAGGCCTTGAGCACATAAAAATTTGGCGTGACTATAAATGCCGGACCGTGTCGTCCTGCAGGCATCATCAGATAACCTTCTTCATTGATCTCATTTGCCGGGAAGGGCCTGCCGCTGATACGCTCTATCCCCATTGCCTGCCATTCTGCAATCGGCCGGCCATTATCCGGCCCTTCAAGCGCGCAGGAAACGGAGGCAGGTACTTTCACCTCGAAGCCCCAGTCGCGTCCGGCCACCCAGCCATTTGCGGCCAGATAGTTTGCAATTGATGCCAGCGTGTCGGCTTCCGAGTTCCAGATATCGGCCTTGCCGTTGCCGTCGCCGTCGGCGGCATATTTTAGATAGGAGGTAGGCAGGAATTGCGGTTGTCCCAGCGCTCCGGCCCAGGAACTCTTCATCAGATTGGCAGAAGTACCTTTCTCGACCATGACAAGGGCTGCCAGCAGCTCGCGTTCAAACAACTCACGGCGGGTCGACATGAAGGCCTTCGTCGCCAGGACCTGAAAGGCATTGTGTGGGATCTTCGCATTCCCAAACGCGGATTCCCGGCCCCAGATCGCGACGACCGTTCTTCCGGGTACGCCTGTCTTTCTTTCCAGGTTATCGAGAAGTTGTTTGTGGCGGGCAAGCCGAGTCTTTCCGCCGGAAACAACACCATCAACAGTATTTTTGGCAAAATATCGCGATGGCGCGCGAAATTCAGCCTGGGTTTGCTTTCTGGGCTTGTTCGCAGAACTTCCCGGCGGCACCAGATCGGGCAGCTTCCAATTGATCGTCACCCCGGACAGCGCCTTGTTGAAACTTTGTTTGGAAACTCCGTTGGCTGCCGCTTTGGGATATAGATCGGTTTGCAGCCATTGGCGAAACTGGGCTTCAACCTTCTGCTTGTTTACCTGTTGTGCAGCCACATGTTGTGCATGAAATGATGCTGCAAACACAGCCATGAACAAGAAAGTTCGAAACAGGTTTTTCATCAAGCGTTTCCAGTCATGCTTGGAGAAGTGTTTGCCGGACAGTTTGCGAGCCCTGCAGACAGAATTTGACGAAATCATGGGCATGTTGGCACAGTAAATAGTGTCAGGAATCATAAATTTACACGAAAAGAAGCGCGAATTGACAATCACTTATCCGTCCTTCGAAAGAATCCTTGGCTGGTTTGCCTCCGGCAAGCCCGTAATTCTCGTTACCGTTGAGAAGACCAAAGGTTCTGCACCGCGCGAAAAAGGAACGGTCATGGGGGTCACCGAAGATGCGATTTCGGGAACAATAGGCGGCGGGCAGCTTGAATGGCTGGCAATGGAGCATGCGCGGAAAATGCTTACCGAAGATATCGAGCATTCCGAGAGGAAAATTCCGCTTGGTCCGGAGATCGGGCAATGCTGCGGCGGTCAGGTCGTCCTGAATTTCCAGCGCGCGAACGCAAATCTAATGACAGAAATTGAAGCAATTGCCGCTCGGGAACAGCGCGATCTACCGGCGGTCTACATTTTTGGTGCGGGGCATACCGGAACCGCGCTTGCGGGCTTGATGGTCCATATGCCTGTAAACTCCATGTTGATCGACACGCGGGCCGATGCGATCGCCGAGCTGGAAGAGAAAATTCCCGCCAAACAGGTCGCGCTTCCCGAAGAAATCGTAAGAGAAGCGAGACCGGGTAGCGCCTATGTGACCATGACGCATGAACATTCGCTCGATTTCCTGATAACCGCCGAAGCGCTTAGCCGCGGAGATGCGAGCTATTGCGGCATGATCGGCTCAGCGACAAAACGTGCGGTGTTC
Source organism: Pseudomonadota bacterium (assembly GCA_039030215.1). Classification (GTDB taxonomy): domain Bacteria; phylum Pseudomonadota; class Alphaproteobacteria; order Rhizobiales; family Rhizobiaceae; genus BOKV01. The sequence continues at coordinate 9,564 of JBCCEP010000009.1, read as the reverse complement.
TGCAACTGGCTTGAGGAAAACGGATATCAGAGATCGCTTGCCGACAAGCTCGTCTGCCCAATCGGCGGTAATCAAATCAAGGACAAGCGCCCAGAGATCATCGCTGCACTGACGATGGCCGAAATACTGGCTGCGCTTCACACTGCAGCCATTGGCGAGATCAAATAGGGTTCTTCGAAGAAGTATTCCTCGAGATTGTTGCCCTCACCACCGCGATCGACAACCAGGAAATCGGACTGCGCCTGCAGCGAGATCAGCGGATGATGCCAGATGTTTGCGTGGTAGTTGACGCCGATATATCCGCTCTTGTCGGGTGTCACCAGAAAGGCGATCGGTCGTGCCGGCGTTCCATTGTCATCCTCTGACACAACTGCCAGCCAGGGCCAGCCATGCAGGGGAACAAAGGTCTGACTGCCAAGCGGGTGCCGCTCCATCATTGAAATCGAGACAGGAAACTCGAAGGGTTCACCGCGAAAGATGTTGATCAAGACCCTGGAATCATCTCCCTCGGTCTCCACCCTTGCGAGATCGTGAAATCGTGTCGTGGTACCATTATTGATGATCAGACTTTCAGCACCGTCGGTGGTGATCACATCGCCAAAAGGCGCAAATGCTTCGCGGGTAAGGTGATGTACCTGAAGATTGTGATCCGACATTAGCTGTTTAGCCCCGATGATTTGTCGGGCGGGATCGAATAGGTTGCCGTGGCTTGTGCGATCACGGTCTCGCTTCCGGGCGAATGAATATGAATCTCGCAAACAGCAAGCCGCTTTCCGAGCTTCAACAAACGGCCCTGGCCGATCAATGCGCCGGGCATTGGCTTGGACAGGAAATTGATCGACAGATTGGTGGTCACTGCCAGCGCCACCTCGCCAATATGCGCCAGCACGAGCAGATAGGCGGTGATGTCTGCCAATGCAAACATGGTCGGGCCGGAAACGGTGCCGCCCGGTCTGAGATTTTCGCCCTTTGCTTGCATACTGACGGTAATCGCCGATGGATGCAGATCATCAACCGACCATCCATAGGCCTCAGCTTGCGGAAAGACCGAACGCACATAAATGCTCAGTTCCGATGCAGTCATCACCAGTTCCGGTTCAACAACAGCGCCAATTTCATCTGTTTTCATGCGCAGACTTTCCTGCTCCAGCCCATTTTTCCGGCGACGACAAGCCGCCCACAATCGGTAAAGGCATTGCCCGGAAATGCCAATATGCAATCGAGGCGGAATTTCATCAATTGGTCACGAAGATTTCAGAAATTCCATCACTTGAATGCATGTTCCAGCCTTACTTCCTGCAAGGATTGCTGTAAATAAAACCGCCCGAATGTCATCTCACCCCAATAGAGGACAATCATGAACAGTTGTTGTAACCGCGTTTCGGCGCTCGTCCGTATCTTGATCATCACCGGAATTGTAGTTGCTACCGGCACGGCGAGCCAGGCCGCCAATGTTGCGCCCTTCATCGCTCACCAGGCGATCAAATGGCAGGGCACTGTGATCAATGTCGAACCGATTGCACCCTTTTACAAACGGCGTTTTTTCAACGGTATTTGGACTGCGCGAAAGGGTCTGACACCCAAGGGCGTGGAGCTGGTTAACCTGCTCAGCCAGTCGGGATCGGACGGGCTAGAACCTTCTGATTATCTTTCCAACTGGCCGGGTAATGCCGATCAGCTTACCGGCGAAAATCTGGTGGCCGCCGAATTGTACCTGTCGGACGCGGCGGTGCGGTACATCCGTGACCTGCATAGCGGGCGTACAACACCTGCGGTGTCAGAACCGGACATCGTGATTGCCCGCAAAAAAATCGACAATACAGCGCTTCTGAACGAGATGAACAAGAGCGGGCCTGCCAAGGTTGCTGCGAAACTGCGTCCTTCCCATCGGCAATATCAGGCGATGAGAAAGTTGCTTGCCAGTACATCTGATCCGGCTGCCCGGCAAAAAATCATTGTCAATATGGAGCGTTGGCGCTGGGTTCCGTCCAATCTGGGCAAAAACCACATTCTGGTGAATGTCGCTGCCTTCAAGATGCATACCCGTTCAAACGGCAAGACAGTCGATACCAGGCGGGTCATTGTCGGCAGCGAATATCACAAGACGCCAATGTTCTCGTCCGCCATCAACCATTCGCAGTTCAATCCGACCTGGACAATCTCGCGGAATATTGCCGGCAATGAAATTCTCCCAAAGCTGCGCCGGGATCCGGGTTATCTGGAAAAGCGCGGATATGATCTTTACGCGAGCTGGGAGCCCGATGCGCCCAAGATGAATGCTGCCCAGATCGACTGGGAATCGGTCAATGGCAAGAAATTCCCCTACAAGATTGTCCAGCCGCCCGGACCGGACAACGCGCTAGGCGTGGTCAAATTCCTGTTTCCCAACAAGTTCAATGTCTATTTGCATGACACGGCCAACCGGGACCTGTTTTCCGGCCCGAACCGGGCATTGTCGCATGGTTGCATCCGGGTCGAGAAACCGATGGAATTTGCCAACATCCTGTATCAGCTGGACAAGAACCCAGCCGCACCAAAATTGCAGGCAGTCGTCGATTCGGAGAAGACCACGGCAGTGAAGTTTCGCAAGGAGATCCCGGTTCACCTTGCCTATTTCACCTTGTGGGTCGACGAGGCCGGCAAGGTCCAGAATTTCAAGGATGTATATGGGCGGGACAAGCTGGTCGCCAATCTGTTGTTTGGAAGCGTCTGACCGGGCTTCCATATGGCAAGAGCCTGTTCTAGAAGGTTTCGGACGATATCCCGAATCCAGGAACTGGGATTTTGACCAAACGAATTACCATAACAAAGCCGGATGACTGGCATCTCCACTTGCGTGACGGCGATATGCTCAAGGCTGTCGCCGGTCACACTGCGGCCCATTTCAGCCGCGCGATCATCATGCCAAATCTGGTTCCGCCCGTCGTGACCGGGGCAGATGCCAGCGCCTATCGGGATCGAATCATGGCAGCGTTGCCGCCTGATACCGGTTTCCAGCCACAGATGACGCTCTATCTGACCGAGGATAGTGAACCGCAAGCCGTGACTGGGGCATACCGTGATGGAATTGTTAAAGCGGTAAAGCTCTATCCGGCCGGTGCCACCACCAACAGCCACAACGGTGTGCGCGACATCTCGCGGGTCATGCCGGTACTGGAGGCCATGGCGGAAGTTGGCATGCCGCTCTGCGTGCATGGCGAAGTAACTGACGCTGATGTCGATATTTTCGACCGGGAGAAAGCCTTTATCGACACCGTTCTTGATCCGCTGCGCGCCGAACTACCCGAATTGAAAATCGTGATGGAACATGTCACCACCAGCGACGGCATCGATTACGTGAAATCATCAAAGCAAAATCTCGCCGCGACGCTTACCGTCCATCACCTGATCATTAATCGAAACGCCATTCTGGCTGGTGGTATCAAGCCGCATTATTACTGTCTGCCGGTCGCCAAGCGCGAGTCTCATCGGCTGGCGTTGAGGGCTGCGGCGGTTTCGGGCGACAAACGGATCTTCCTCGGCACCGATTCTGCACCGCATACTGACGCCAACAAGGAAATGGCTTGCGGTTGCGCCGGCTGTTTTACCGCGCTCAATGCAATGGCATGTCTGGCGCATGTCTTCGAAGAGGAAAACCGGCTTGAGGCCTTGGAGGGATTCACCTCGCAATTTGGGGCAGATTGGTACAATCTTCCGCGAAATGAAGGGAGAATCACCCTGGTGCGCCGCGAGCAACCGGTGGAATATCCTTCCAGAATAGCCACTGACGAAGGTCCGGTTACAGTGTTTGATCCGATGTTCGACATTTATTGGGAGGTCGAAACCCAATGAGCCGCATCGTCTATGTCAACGGTCATTATCTGGCTGAAGCGGAAGCCAAGGTGTCGGTATTTGATCGCGGATTCCTGTTTGCCGACGGGGTTTACGAGGTTTCATCAGTGATCCACGGAAGGCTGGTCGACAATGCTGCCCACCTGAAAAGATTGCAGCGCTCGATGGCGGAACTGAAAATAGACTTTCCAATGACAATTGAGGAGATTGAAGCCATCCAGATCGAAATGCTCTCGCGGAACGGTCTGGAAGAAGGCGTTTTATATCTGCAGGTTACCAGGGGAGCAGCAGACCGGGATTTCGGCCATCCGGATAATCCTGAACCATCGCTGGTAATGTTTACGCAGGCCAAGCAGCTATTGGACAATCCATCGGCCCGAAAGGGCATGTTTGTGATTTCCGTGGATGATATTCGCTGGCGCCGGAGAGATATCAAGACGGTTCAATTGCTGGCGCCCTCTCTTGCCAAGCAAATGGCTACCGAAGCAGGAGCCGATGATGCCTGGTTGATCGAGGACGGGCTGGTCACTGAGGGAACTTCCAACAATGCCTGGATCATCAAGGGTGGCAAATTGATTACAAGGCATTTGTCGAGCGATATCCTGCATGGAATTACCCGTCGTGCGGTTTTGCGCCTCGCTCAGGAAGAGGGAATCGTGTTTGAGGAGCGCGCCTTCAGTATTGATGAGGCCAAACAGGCGGACGAAGCTTTTGTAACAAGTGCTTCGGCATTCGTGATGCCTGTGGTCAAGATCGACGATAAACTGATTGGAAACGGGAATCCCGGCGCCGTTACATCGCGGTTGCGTGACCTGTATATTCAGGAAGCCAAACGATCCTGAAAACTGCAGGTTCGTGTCCCGGATCGAATGGTGGAAGTCGGTTTCAGATAGAAATATTGCCGTTTGCAAGCTAAATTCCGCCGTGGGAGATTACTGCCGTGTTTCTTTCGGTATTCGACATATTCAAGATTGGCATCGGGCCATCATCCTCGCATACGATGGGGCCGATGGTGGCTGCCGCACGTTTTCTGGACGAGATCCTCAATGGCGACTGGCCGCGCCCGGCTGACGCTTCCCCGGACCGTTTAACCGTCTCGCTGCATGGTTCGCTTGCCTATACCGGCATTGGTCATGCGTCTGACCGGGCCATAATTCTCGGTCTTGCGGGCGAAACTCCTGAAACAGTCGATCCGGACAAGATGGACGCGATTGTCGAAAAAATCAGGGCCACTAAACGGACAGAACCGGCGGGACACGGGGGCTATCGATTCAACCCTGAAACCGATCTGGTATTGGATCGCAAGACACCGCTTCCCGGCCATGCAAACGGGATGCAGTTTTGCGCCTATGACAACATGCAGAGGCTGTTGTTGAAGCGTCATTATTTTTCCATTGGCGGTGGTTTTGTCGTTGATGAGAAGGAATTGGAGGATCTGAAGAACGGTGCGGTATCAAATCAGGAAACAAATGTTCCGTTTCCCTTTACCAATGCCGAGGAAATGCTGGCCAATGCGGCAGATTCAAGCTTGTCGATCGCTGCAATGAAGCGGATGAATGAGGAAACCCATGGCGGTGCCGCGGCGCTTGATCGAAAACTCGATGAGATCTGGAAGGCCATGGAAGGTTGCATCAATCGCGGTATCTCGCAGGATGGTATCATGCCCGGCGGGTTGAATGTAAAGCGTCGGGCGCGTTCGATGCATGACCAATTGCAGGAAGAATGGAAACAGAACCGGAGCAACCCCCTGCTCGCCAATGACTGGCTGGCCGTCTACGCCATGGCGGTCAATGAGGAAAATGCCTCTGGAGGCCGTGTCGTTACCTCACCAACCAATGGGGCGGCGGGCGTGGTACCCGCAGTCTTGAAATATTATCTGGAATTCCATGACGATGCCGATGAGAACGGAATCCGGGAATTCCTGCTCACTGCCGCAGCGATTGGCGGGATCATCAAGCATAATGCCTCGATTTCCGGTGCGGAAGTGGGTTGCCAAGGAGAGGTCGGATCGGCTTCGGCCATGGCGGCAGCCGGATTGGCCGCGGTGATGGGTGGGACGCCCAGCCAGGTAGAAAATGCCGCTGAAATTGCACTGGAACATCATCTTGGCATGACCTGCGATCCGGTCGCCGGACTGGTGCAAGTTCCTTGCATCGAGCGTAATGCGCTGGGTGCGGTCAAGGCAGTCACCGCCGCATCCCTGGCATTGAAGGGTGATGGCGAACATGTCGTGACGCTGGATACCTGTATCGAAACCATGCGCCAGACCGGTGTCGACATGAGTGAACGCTACAAGGAAACCAGCCAGGGCGGGCTTGCGGCGAATGTACCGGTCAATATTCCCGAATGCTGAATAAAGCCCGGAATACCTAAATTCGGGCCATTGGTCAGCAGCAGTCCTTTGGTATGCTACAGCAGGCCAGGATTTCGGGATGGTTTCCGCAACAGTCTTCCAGAAGAAACGAAATCAGCTGGCCAAGTTTCCTGAAATCTGCGCGGTAAATGATTTTGCGTGATTGACGTTCGGAAGTGACCACGCCGGCATTTTCAAGTGCCGACAGATGGAATGATGCCCGAGAGGAGCTCGCGTCGACCTCAGCCCCGACATCGCCGGCTGAGGCGCCGGCAGAGCCACATCGAACGAGGTATCTGACTATTCTCAACCGGGTCTGCTGGGATAGCGCGCCAAGAATATCTAGGGCAGGTTCTTCTTTCATATCTCAATATCTCTTGAAATGTTGAATTATTGAATATATAATCATGGCAACACCGAATTTACAAGCCGGGCACAGAACCGGAGAAAGCTGTATGCAAATGAAAGTCGTAAGCTTCAAGATCTGCCCCTTTGTTCAGCGGGTAACTGCATTGCTCGAGGCGAAAAAAATTCCCTACGAGATCGAGTTCATCAGCCTGAACAACAAACCGCAGTGGTTTCTCGATATCTCGCCCAACGGGCAGGTGCCGGTGCTGATAACGGATAACGGAACATCGATTTTCGAATCCGATGCCATTGCAGAATATCTGGAAGAGGCCTATCCGGCTTTACAGCCGGATCTTTCGGCTGAAGACAAGGCTACAAACAGAGCGTGGAGCTATTTGGCATCCAAAAACTACCTGGTGCAATGCAGTGCGCAACGCAGCCCCGATGCAGATACGCTTAACGAGCGAGGACAGAAACTCGCGCAAGCCTTTGACAGGATCGAAAAGCAGTTGGGTGAGGAGCCCTATTTTGATGGTGAAACGCTCGGGATGGTCGATATTGCCTGGCTACCGCTTCTGCACCGGGCTGAAATTATCGAACGAAAAACCGGGTTTGACTTTGTGGGAGACCGTCCGAAGCTAAAGAATTGGCAAACGCAGTTGCTTGAATCAGGAATTGCCGGGAAATCAGTCGCTCCAGATTTTGAAGATGCATTCTCGGACTTCTACCTTTCTGGAGAAACCTATCTAGGACGCGGTTACGACATAGAGTCCAATGCGGCGTCAAGGGCCTGTTGCAGCAGTTCCTGTTGCCCGGCCTGACCTGATCAGGATACCGATGACAGCAGGGTGGCATTACCACCGGAGGCGGTGGTGTCCTCGCTGATGCTTCTCTCTGCAAACAGCATCGACAAATCGCTTTGGGCCTGAATCAACGGGATCCGTCTGCCGGGTTTTTCCGCCAGGAGCTGCCGCCACTCTCGAGGTATCGGGCCATCGATCAGGACAGCATCAATCTCGTCCCTGGCCAAGGCGGCATCAAATTCGGCAGAGCCAGGTGCCGCCTTCATTGCCGTATTACCGACGGAAGTGGCTAGCGAAGCCTGCTCCTCCTGCGCGACCTCGCCAGGTCCGAGGCAGGCAATCACACCCCGTGCATGCAAGGCGTAGGAGTTCCGCTCGCCTGTCGGTCCCTGCAATATTTCAGGAATCGGGGAAGGCAACTCCGGCCTCTCCTGCCATTTGGTAAATCTTGTCAGGTAGTGCGGCCCGCCCGCCTTCGGCCCCGTGCCGGAAAGCCCTTCACCGCCAAAGGGCTGGACGCCAACCACCGCACCGATCTGGTTGCGGTTTACATAGATGTTTCCGATCTCGGCACGGGCACAGAGATGATCGACCCGGGTATCGATCCGGCTGTGAATTCCCAGCGTCAACCCATATCCGGCAGCATTGATCGACTGCATGACCTGATCAAGATCGTCGGCCTCATATTCGACCACATGCAGAACCGGTCCGAATATCTCCCGCTTGAGCTGGGACATTTTATCCAGGCGAAAAGCAGCAGGCGGAACGAAGTTTCCGTCGGAGACTTCTTTCGGGACGTCCAGGCGGAAAAGCAGTCTGCCCTCGGATTCCAATTTCGCGCAATGATCCAGAATTGTCTTTCTGGCATCCTCATCGATCACCGGACCGACATCGGCTGCCGGGTTCCAGGGATCGCCGATACATAATTCATGTGCGGCGCCCTCGAGCATTTCCAGCAGATGCGGCTCGATATCCTTCTGCACAAACAGGATGCGCAAGGCCGAGCAACGCTGGCCGGCACTCTGGAAGGCTGATGCCACGATGTCCCTGACCGCCTGTTCGGCCAGAGCGGTGGAATCGACGATCATCGCATTCAAACCACCGGTCTCGGCGATCAGCGGCGCGTCTGGATTTCCATCCTTGGCCATTGACATTTCGATCAGCCGGGCGGTCTCGGTTGATCCGGTAAATGCCACGCCGGATATGCGCGGATCACCGGTGAGCGCCGGTCCGATCTTTGCGCCGTCGCCCTGAACGAGTTCGAGAACGCCGTCAGGCAGGCCTGCTTCGACAAAAAGCGAGACAGCACGCTTCGAGATCAACGGGGTCTGTTCTGCCGGTTTGGCGATTACGCTGTTTCCGGCAATCAAGGCGCCGGAAATCTGTCCGGTAAAGATCGCCAATGGAAAATTCCAGGGAGAAATACACAAGACAGCGCCAAGTCCGGCTGCCTTGTCCAGCCGGGCACGTCCCTCGGTGGCATAATAACGGAGAAAATCGACCGCTTCGCGTATTTCGGCGATCGCATCGAGGCGCGTCTTGCCGGCTTCGCGAACAGTTATTGCCATTAGCTCCGCTGCATTGGCCTCGTATAGATCAGCCGTTTTTTCCAAGATCGCGGCGCGGTCGGCCACCGGCGTGTCAGACCAGGCAGGCGCGGCCTCCACACAACGTGAAATAGCCCGACGGGCTTCATCGACGTCGGCGTCCTTTATGATGCCAACCTTGTCAGACCGGATTGCGGGGTTTCGGACTTCCCGCCCTTCTTTATCGCCCCAGCCGCTTTTCGAAAACCGGCCCATCTCGGTATCCAGCTCGGATAGCTGTGCCGGATCGTTCAGATTCCAGCCAATGCTGTTCTTGCGCTTGTCACCGAACAAGCCCCTTGGCAGGGGGATGGCCGGATGCGGCAGAGGTTCGGCGTCAAGAACGGCTGCCACCGGGTCTTCGGCGATCTCTTCGGCAGGAATTGCCTTGTCGAGGATCTGATGGACGAAGGATGAATTGGCGCCATTTTCCAGTAATCTGCGGACGAGATAGGCGAGCAGGTCCTTGTGCACGCCAACCGGGGCGTAGATGCGCCGGCGGCGGCCATCCTTGCTGCGCGCGATATCATGCAGCGCTTCGCCCATACCATGCAGCCGCTGAAACTCGAACTCATTGGCATGCGTTGCCATGTGATTGATCGCCGCGACCGAATGGGCATTGTGGGTGGCAAATTGCGGAAAG
>JBCCEP010000008.1:0-26809 GCA_039030215.1 Pseudomonadota bacterium | reverse complement strand
GGCACCAAAAAACTCCAGGGTAATGGCAATGATCGGCAATGGCGCTCAATGTGAATTTCAGGCGCTGGCCTTCAACAAGGTTGTCGGGATCGAAACCGTCCGGCTCTATGATGTTGATCCTGAAGCGACACAAAAAGCCGCGCATAATTTGGAAGGATCAGGCATAGAAGTTATTGCCTGTCCTTCTTCCCAGGATGCGGTAACCGGCGCTGACATCATCACTACCTGTACGGCCGACAAGCAGTTTGCGACAATATTGACCGACAACATGATTGGATCAGGCGTCCACATCAACGCCATCGGCGGCGATTGTCCCGGCAAGACCGAATTGCACAAGGATATTCTATTGCGATCCGACATATTTGTAGAATATCCGCCGCAGACCCGGATCGAGGGAGAAATCCAGCAACTGGACGAGGACCATCCGGTGACGGAACTCTGGCAGGTGATCGCAGGCAGGCAGACAGGCCGCAAATCCGACAGTCAGATTACATTGTTCGACAGCGTCGGCTTCGCCACTGAAGATTTTTCAGCATTGCGCTACATCCACGACCAATTGGAAACGACAGGCCATTATGTCGATCTCGACATGATCGCCGACCCGGATGATCCACGTGATTTGTACGGCATGTTGCAGCGGGCGAAATGACGCCGCACCACCAGATTTTCTTCAATTAGAAGCTTTCGCCGATATTTCCGCCCAGATCGGCAGGTGATCGGAGGCAATTTTCGATTCCCCCGTCTTCACGATACCGGCTGCGTGCAATTGCAGTGATTTGCCTAGCGCAAGCCGATCAAGCGCGGCGACCGGTTGGGCGGTATGGAAGGTCTTGCCGGGGCTGACAATCTCGAAATCATCTTCCAGTGCGTCCAACCCCTTTGAGGGCGACCATTCATTGAAGTCACCAATGATCAGGCTGTGCGCCAGTTTCTGCTTTGGTATTTGCGTATGGATTTCGGCAAGTTGCCGGCGCCGATAGGAGCGAAGCAGGCCCAAATGTACGCCGATAACGGATATCTCGGCATCGGTGTGGTTGATATCGACATTCACCGCGCCCCGAGGTTCCAAACCGGGCAGGGGGATCCGCCTGATCGCCGTCACTTCCATATCTTTCCTGACGAGAACGGCATTGCCGTGCCAGCCGAGACTGACATCATTGGCAGCAACATCAACGGCGACCAGACCCGTATGTTCCGCAATTTTTTCGCGTGCGATCGTCGTTGGCCGCTTGCCGAGGCGCTCATCAACTTCTTGCAGGACAACAATGTCGGCATTGAGCTCCTTGATGATCCCCAAAATCCGCATCGGGTCGCGAACACGGTCGAGACCAACCGACTTGCGAATATTGTAGCTTGCTACTTTAAATTTGACTTCGGAGGATTTGCTGGAAGGCGCATTCATTGAATTACGCCTTTGCACGCCACGCTTTCCGGACGATAGCTAAACTGGCCAGACAAGACGAAATCCGTGATGAGTGGTTGCGCTATCCGGGGAGGTTCCTGATCTTGCGGCAATCCGGTATCGATAGCAGTAACTGCGATGGCACAGGAACGAGCCGCCCTTTGACAATTTGAACCCTTTCATGGCGGCAAGCCGTGTGCGTACCTGCTTCTTCAAGGACTTGATCTTGTACGGCTCGCTGGTCCATTCCCAGACATTGCCGACCATGTTGTAGAGACCGTAGCCGTTAGGTTCAAAGGACCTGGCAGGTGCCGTCGTGTAGTAGCCATCGGCACAGCTATTGGTCCGCGGGAAATCTCCTTGCCAGATATTGCACAAGAGGTTTTCGGTGTCGTCGGGTTCGGCGTCACCCCAGGGAAAACGAACATCGCCCAAACCGCCGCGCGCAGCATGTTCCCATTCAGCTTCAGTCGGCAGTCTTCCGCCGGCCCATTTGGCATAGGCCAACGCGTCGTTCCAGGAAATATGGACGACAGGATGGTCCGGATGCCAGGTTTCGTCCTTCGTTCCGGGACCGTTTATGTCGCGCCAGTTCGCGCCGTCAACGCTACGCCACCATTGCGCTTCGGCCACGCCTTGGGTCGGGCCTGCGCTCTCGGGAACCTGCGCCCAGAAAACAAAGGACCAGCCGATTTGCTCCGCCTCGGTGACATAGCCGCAATCCGCAACAAACGCCTCGAATTCGGCATTGGTGACGGCGGTTTCACTGATCCGGAATGGCGCAAGTCGTGCTTCACGCAGCGGCTCTTCCCCATCATTGGGAATTTCAGGCGTATTGGTACCAATCAGCGTTTTCCCGCCGTCGATAAGAACGGTCGATGCGCGTTCCTGCGCACCGTCGCTTGGAGCAATCTTTACCGCAGACGACTTGCCGCCCCCCCTTTCAACCTGGGGAATACAGCAACCCTTATTGCCTTTGTCGTCAATATCCATCACAGATCAAGCTATACTAGTGTTCCTTGGCCTGATGCAGAACAGCTGCAAAACCCTCGGCAACCGCGTCGATATTGTCACTACAAATTCCGGCAACGTTAATCCTGCCGTCACCTGCCGTATAAATACCGAACTCCTCGCGAAGTCGCTGCACCATTTCGGGCGTGAACCCGGTATAGGAGAACATCCCATTCTGATTGGTGATGAAGGAGAGGTCCTGGGTCACCTGACGTTCTTCCAGCTTCTTTCGCAGCTCCTGACGTACATTGGCAATGCGTTCGCGCATCTCTGTTAGTTCCGCATCCCATTCGGACTCCAGCGCATCGTCATCAAAAACCGTGCTGACGATCCGCGCGCCGTGGGAAGGGGGCATTGAATAGTTCGATCGGATCACTGTCTGCATCGCCTGCATGGTGACTGCCGCCTGTTCGGCATTTGCAGAGATTGCGGTAAGCCCGCCGCAACGCTCCCGATAAATTCCAAAATTCTTTGAAAATGATGAGGCAATCAACATTTCCAGAACTTTTGCTGCCATGCTGCGCAGCCCGGCGACATCTTCTTGCAGTCCGGCACCCATGCCCTGATAGGCGCAATCAACAAATGGCAGCAATTGGCGTTCAACCACGAAATCACCCAGGACTTCCCAATGTTCAGACAAGAGATCGACGCCAGTCGGATTATGGCAGCATGCATGCAGAAGAATCACATCACCAGCTTTGGCGTGATCTTTCAGATAAGCCATCATGCCTTCAAAATCCAAACCGCGATCAGACGGTCTGAAATAGGGATACTGTTCGACGGTCAGGCCGGCATCACGTGCAATGGGGATATGGTTTGCCCAGGTAGGGGTACTCACCCAAATGCGGCCACCAGGACGGATGCTGCCGATCAGATCACACCCGACCCTCAGGGCACCGGTTCCGCCAGGTGTCTGCACACAGCTCACACGGCCATTGGCAATTTGCGGCGCTTCCGCGCCCAGGATAAGCGCCGGGATTTTGCTGGTCAGTTCCGGGTCACCGGCGACGCCGACATAGTTTTTGGTAGTCTCCGAATCCAGGATGCGGCTTTCCGCTGCTTTCACCGCTTTCATAATAGGAACCGCGCCGTCATCATCCTTGTAGACGCCGACGACCAGATCCGTCTTTTGTTCGCGCGGATCGGCGCGGAATTGCTGCATCAATGCCATTAGCTGGTCGACGCCACGCGCCTTGATTGCTTCGAACATTAACTCCCCCTTGATTGCTGGCGGGTACTGAATGCGTTGTTTCAGACCATTTTGTATTCAGTTTTCATCGACGACAAGTGCGAAACGAGATTGGTCCTCGAATGCGATCTTTATCCCGGGACAAAACTATGCGTAAACTTTCGAATCTGTATCATGGATGTGTGCTTAAAGGGTCCGGCAATGCATTTCATTATTTTTGTGTTGATCCATGTCGGTTTTGTGCTGCGGGTCTTGTTGCGCAGACATCGTGATCCAGCTTCACGCGTGGCGTGGGTCGCAGTAATTCTGGCACTTCCCGTCATCGGTATTATTGTCTATCTGCTGTTCGGTGAAACCAATATCGGTAGAAAACGCGTGGCCAGGATGAAGAGTGTACTGGCCAGCCTGCCTGAGATAACTTCCATTGCGGGCTACGAGAACAAGGCCGTCCGTCCAAAAGTCCCTGAACGCTATAAATCCCTCTTTAACGTCGGCAAATCAATCAGTGGATTTGCACCCATTGGCGCAAACCATGCGCGCTTGCTGGAGGATTCCAACAAGGCGATCGACGCGATGGTCGCCGATATTGACGGCGCCACAAAGCACGTTCACCTGATGTTTTACATCTGGATGCCCGACAACAACGGACGCAAAATGGCAGATGCCCTGATGCGCGCCACTGCTCGCGGCGTAACCTGCAGGGCAATGGTAGATGACCTGGGCTCAAGGCTACTGATCAAATCCGACATGTGGAAAGAAATGCAGGATGCAGGCGTTAAACTGGGAATAGCGCTGAAAATCGGCAATCCCCTTGTCCGGGTATTTGATGGGCGAATTGATATTCGCAATCACCGCAAAATTCTGATCATTGACAACAAGGTGACCTATTGCGGGAGCCAGAACTGCGCAGACCCGGAATTCTTGACCAAGGCAAAATTTGCTCCATGGGTTGATGCTATCATGCGGTTTACCGGCCCGGTCGTTCGCCAGATGCAGTTTGTATTCGCTTCGGACTGGATGGGAAATTATGACGAGGACATTAGGGAGTTGCTGACAGAACCGCTCTCGCATACCGGACCAGGTTTTCCAGCCCAGGTGGTGGCGACGGGTCCGAATTCCCGGGCTTCAGCCGCCTCGGAAATGTTTGAGTCGCTGATGTATAACGCCAAGCGCGAATTGGTGATCACAACACCTTATTACGTACCCAACGCCTCCATGCAGTCGGCTTTATGTGCCGCTGCAAACCGCGGTGTAGACACTACCGTGATTTTTCCGGCCCGAAACAACGATTTTGCTGTCGCCGCTACATGCAAGAGCTATTTTGAGGAACTGTTGGCTGCAGGCGTAAAGATATTCGAGTTTCACGGGGGCTTGCTTCATACCAAGTCTCTGACAATGGATGACGAAATCACCTTCATCGGATCAGCGAATATGGACCGGCGCAGTTTTGATTTGAACTACGAAAACAATATCTTGCTGTTTGACATCGCAACTACCAAGGCAATGAAGGAAAGGCAGGACGCATATCTTGCCGACAGTACCCGTGTTACGGCTGAGGAAGTTGCGGCATGGAGCTGGAGAACGCGACTTTATAATAACAGCCTGGCAATTGTTGGACCGCTTCTCTAGCCGTCCATGCTGACTTTGTAAAGTGTCCACCGATTGACTATCGGTACTGAATTTCAGGACCATATGACAACGTCCGGCAAGGCCCTCTAGCCTAATTCGATGGTAGAAGAAGTGCTTCGGTTCAGTCCGTATTTCAACCAACAACTCGATTATTTCAAGTAGCTTCGTGGGCATCCATTGGCTATCCGAAAATATCCGTGCATAGTCACAAAAAAGAACAAGCGGGAAGAGTGTTAGCGTATGCAGCAGTTTGACTACATCATTACCGGCGCAGGAACTGCGGGCTGCATATTGGCAAACCGACTGACTGAGGATCCCGAAGTTTCGGTGTTGTTGCTCGAAGCCGGCGATCAGGATCGTAATCTGCTTTTTCATTGGCCGGCTGGATTTGCAAGAATGACCAAGGGCATTGCCTCGTGGGGATGGGAAACCGTACCGCAGCGCAACATGAACGACCGCGTTCTCTGGTATACACAGGCCAAGGTGATTGGCGGGGGAAGTACGATCAATGCTCAGGTTTATACCCGCGGCAACGCGGTCGATTATGACGCTTGGCGAGATGAGGCCGGATGCGATGGTTGGAGCTATCGTGAGTTACTTCCATATTTCAAACGCGCGGAAGGCAACCAGCTTTTTGATAACGACTTTCACGGAAGTGAAGGCCCCCTTGGAGTTTCACAGCCAGTTGCCGCCTTGCCGATCGCCTGGGCCTTCCTGCGCGCTGCGCAGCAGTTTGGTATTCCCTATAACCCCGACTTCAATGGTGCACGCCAGGCAGGCTGCGGATTTTATCAACTGACCCAGCGTGATGCGAGACGATCATCAGCAGCGACAGCATTTCTGCGCCCAGCCGAGAAAAGACCGAATCTGACGGTGATAACAAAAGCACAAGCACTGAAGGTAATCGTTGAAAATGGCCAAGCGACCGGGGTTGAATATGCTGTTGGCAAGGCTATCAAATCGGCATATGCGCGAAGCGAAGTTTTGGTCACTTCGGGAGCCGTCGGTTCACCAAGGCTTCTGATGTTATCTGGAATTGGTCCGGCCGATCATCTGAAATCTGCCGGTGTTGAAGTCGTCCATAACTTGCCGGGTGTAGGTGAAAATTTACACGATCACCTGGATCTGTTTGTGATCGCCGAATGTTCAGGTCGGCATTCCTACGACCACTTTGGCAAGTGGCATCACGCGGCCCGTGCCGGTATGCAATATCTGATTTTCCGAAATGGGCCAGCCGCATCCAGCCTGTTTGAAACCGGCGCGTTCTGGCGCTCGCAGGTAGGGGAGGGACCCTCTGATCTCCAGTTCCATTTTGGTCAGGGTTCTGGCATTGAAGCGGGCGTGGCATCAATGCCTCAAGGCGGTGTTACACTTAATGTGGCCTATATGCGCCCCAAATCCCGCGGCACGGTGAGACTTAGAAGTGCAGACGCCGCTGAGGCTCCACTGATTGATCCTAATTACTGGCAGGAGCCGGAAGACCGCCGGCGTCACATCGAAGGTTTGAGAATCGCACGAGAAATAATGCGCCAGCCAGCATTGAACGAATTTATCAAGGCTGAACGGCTGCCCGGTCCTGACATTCAGACTGACGAGCAACTGTTTGAGTACACCTGCGCAAATGCGAAGACTCAACATCATCCTGTCGGTACCTGCAAAATGGGAAATGACGAGTTGGCAGTAGTCGATCCTTGCCTGAAGGTGCACGGGATCGAGGGACTGAGAGTCTGCGATTCCTCAATAATGCCGATAATCAATTCGTCGAATACCAATGCGCCGACAACTATGATCGGTGAGAAGGCATCCGACCTGGTGCGAGGAATGGAGCCGCTTTCACCGGTGATCTTCGAACATGAAAGAAACGAGCCACGGAGTACAAAATCGGCTTAATCACGCGCCGATGACCAGTTGCCATCTAGCTCAAGATCAAGACGTATTGTCGTCCATTACGCAAATGAAGCTGATCAACAGGAATCTCGTGCCCCCGCATCCGGCCTCATCAGACCGAAGTATATCCGCCATCGATCGGCAGACAGACACCTGAAATCATGGCAGCAGGGAATGACAGCAGAAACACAATCGGGCCTGCACAATCTTCCTCACTGGCCCAACGATGCAGCGGCATTTTTTCTAGGAAGGGATTGCCAATATCTTCACGACCCCAATACCATTCAGACATCGGCGTCATCACAACAGTTGGGTTCACTGCGTTCACGCGAATATTGTATTTCCCTAATTCCAAAGCAGAAACGCGTGTCATCGCATCAACGGCACCCTTGGACGAAGCATAGGATATGTGACCTGCAAGCCCGACCAACGATGCTTGACTAGAGACATTGACGATCGCGCCACCATTCCCGGCTTTGATCATGTTTTGGGATGCATATTTGGTTACCAACAAGGTGCCGCGCGCATTGACGTCGATGACTTTCTCGAAAACGCTGATGTCCGTTTCCATTGGGGACGCGATCTCGCCGCCCCAACCGCCGCAATTAACAACTCCATAGAGTTCAAGGCCTTCCAGGGCGTTTTTCACCTCGTCTTCGGAAGTCAGATCAAACGGAAGTACTTTGCAGCTTGTCTCTGACGACAACTTTTCCAGTTGATCTTCATTTCTTCCCGAAGCAAAAACAATTGCACCTTCTTGCGCCAGCAATCTGACGGTTGCTGCTCCTATTCCGCCTGACGCGCCTGTCACAAGGATCGGTCGTCCCTTCAAACCGGTTTCCAAGGCAATCTCCCTATTTTAATTGAATGTAATGTCCGAACACTTTGGTGCCTTTTGAATTGATAATCATGTTGGAACAAAAAAAGCATTTCATCATTATGAGCAGATTAGAGCAAGAATTGTAGCGTGCCCATTGGCACTGCGAACCTCCCGCCTGGAACTTGTCAGAAGATATACTTCATGCAACAACCGGCAATAATACCGATCTATGGCAAGGTACGCTTTACGGCTTTAGACGAGATGATGGACATTTCCTTGGACGGCCCGTTGAAATCGACTTCACGGTCGTCCTGATATTTGAGGCACAATACGAGACGCTCTATGACCAAGCCGGCCTATAATTTTCCGGCGAGACGCCCAAAACTGGCTTAAGGCTGGGATTGAGCTTTCTGATGGTTTGACTAACTTCTCGGTCGTCATAACGAATGAAGGTCGATCAGATTGGCTCGTGATTGGCGCGCCCGGAATCCGCGGCGCCAAGCAAATCCATTTTACGCGATTGGACGACGCAGTAATCGTTCATCATCTCGTTCAAGTGGGTCGCTAGCAGCTGATGAGATTGGGAAACATGCCTGTTGAAGTTCAGTATTTGGTGGGACCTATGACATGTACGCCCCAGCGGTCTGGGCTTGAAGTGAGATTTACAGATTTTGAAATTGGTCCACCAATAGACAACCCGCTTCATTCGGAATGAGATTGGTATCCCCAAAAGTGAATCAACCCGCCATTGGTATTTTCACTGCGCATTCCCGCAGCGAATATACGCATCCCCGTAGTCAATGATGAAATAATTTATATGGATTTTAATCCCAATGCCGCCTAAGTTTCGAAGTCCGGAGTGGTGATCACACACCGGAAAACAATAATTCCTGGGAGGAGCTTGCATGTTCTCAAACAAGACAATAGTGGGTGCACTCGTCGGCGTTGCGGCGATTGGCAGCCCTGCATTTGCACAAGACTTCAATGGCGTGACGGTCAATGTTTTGACGCGTCCCGGATACGTAATCGCCGGGCCACTGATCGAGAGGGGTAAAGATTTTGAGGAAATGACGGGCGCTAAGATCGTCGTGACCGAAGTTCCTTTTGCCGAGATCTTCCCGAAGATCCAAAATGACTGGGCAACCGGAACCAACTCAATTGATGTTGGCGTGTTCGCAGCAGGTTGGGGTGTCGAACTTGATGCAGCCGGACTCTTGGAGGATCTCGATCCTTACGTAGCGGCAGATGACAAGATCGATCTCGATGACATCGCACCCTATTTCCGTGAATTCGGTCAGAAGGTTGGTGGAAAGACAAAGCTGCTGATGGTCGATGGCGATTTCCAAATGGTCTATTACCGGACGGATGTTCTAGAGGAAGCCGGACTCGAGCCTCCGAAAACCTGGGAAGACTATCTAGACGTGGCTTCAAAAATCCACGGTATGGATATGAACGGTGACGGAGAGCCGGATTACGGCTCGTGCATATTCAAGAAACGTAATGCCCAGTCCTACTTCGCGATCCAGACTTTTGCTGCACCAATCGTGCAAACAAGTGGCACAGCGCAGGGTTTCCACTTTGACAATGCAACAATGAAACCCCTGATCAACAATGACGGTTGGAAAAAGGCGTTCGAGCTTTACAAGGAAACCGGCAAGTATGGCCCGCCTGAAGAGTTGAATATGGATATTGGCGATACAAGGGCGCTCTTCAAAGCCGGCCGTTGCGGGCTTATCGTTGAATGGGGCGACCCTGGTACACTTCAGCTTGACGACGATGCGACCGCAATCCGCGGTAAAATGCTCGCAATCTCGGCAATCGGTTCGCGTGAAGTACTCGATCGCGAAACTGGCGAACTTGTTCCAGTAACAAAAGAAAATGCACCGTATTCAGTCGACGGGATCAATTATTCGCCATTCGCGGCATTTGGCGGATGGGCAGGCGCAATCAACAAGGGTGCCGATGAGCGGACCAAAGCTGCAGCTTATGCGTTCCTGTCTCATATGAACCAATCTGCCCAGTCTGGTGTTGACGTGACACGGGGTCCGACGGGTTACAATCCATATCGGATTTCGCAGCTTGCCAGCATCGATCCCTGGGTTGAAGCCGGTATGCCAGCCGATTTGGCGACAAACTATCTCGGCGCGATCAACGCCGCGCTTGATAACCTGAACATGTCTTCTGACATGAAGATTCCCGGTGCTCAGCAATATACAGGCGTAGTTCTGGATACCGAGCTGGCCCGTTATCTGGCTGGCGAGATCTCGGTGGAAGAAGCCCTAACCAACATTGAAGAAGGTTGGGAAGAAATCACTGAAGATTTTGGGCGCGATGAGCAGGTCGCAGCGCAGACCCTGGCTCTGGGCGGCTAACGCAAGGGTCCATGGCAACCAACGAAAATATACGCCAGCCGGAGCTTTCTCGGGCTGGCGTCCCTTTTGGCGAACGGCTGAGCGAATGGATGGACCGGCACTCCGGTACATTCTTCATCGCGCCAGCCGTTGTGCTGATTCTGATATTTGCTATTTTTCCGACGATATATTCCATTTTTTTTGCCGTCAGCCGCGTACGCTTCACTGGTGAAGGGCTCACATTCCGCTATGTCGGCTTCAGAAATTTCTCAAAACAGTTTTTCGGCAGTTCCGAGGTGCATTTTCTGGGTCGCACAGACCCGGTCAGCATCTTTGGCTGGCTCGTTTTTGCAATTATCGTGATCGCGGTTTTGTGGTGGCTCATCCGATCTGTCAAAAGGACAACATGGGTCGGGATGATCGGCAGAACGATATCTGCAGTCATGGCCATATTTTTGTCTTGGATTCTTTGCGCGTCGCTACTTTCAGGCAACGCAATCGGCACGCTCTACCAGACACTGTTTTATGTATTCGTCGGCTGCGCCCTGCAGTTCGCTATCGGAACCGGATTGGCATTCCTGTGTTCACAGCCGATTTCTGGTAAGAATTTTTTTCGTGTCGTCTTCTTCATTCCGCTCATGATCACACCCTTGGGTGTCGGATACGCAATGAGGATGGTTGCTGATGTAACCAAAGGGCCATTTCAACCTTTCTTGAGCTATATGGGGTTCGAGAATTGGGTTTGGTCGACAGACGCATGGTCAGCAAGATTCGTCATGATGACTGGCGATTCATGGCAATGGATACCGTTTATCTTCATTTGCATGCTCGCGGCGCTTGAAAACATCCCGCGCGACCATGTCGAGGCTGCGCAGGTCGATGGAGCATCCAGCTTTCAGATATTCCGCGAGATTATTTGGCCGCAAGTCCTGCCGGTCGCTGTAACTGTGTTGTTGATCAGGATGATCGAGGCATTCAAGATTGTCGATCTTCCAAATATTATGACCGGTGGGGGCCCGGGGTCTTCGACAGAATCTATGACATTGCATTCAATGTATATTTGGAGAGCAAATGATCTGGGATCTTCAGCGGCAATCGCGTATCTGCTGCTCATCCTGACAGTCGTGGTCTGCGCTTCGTTCTTCAACTATGTGGTGCTCGGACAAGTCAGAAAGGCCCGCGCATGACAGATGCAAACTATCGTTTCAGCAAGTCAAATCGCACGTTGATAGAACGTCTGTTCGAAGCGCCGGAAGTCGGGAAAATGTCTCCAGCAGCGAACGTGGTCGCCTATTTCCTGCTCATCGTCTGGTCCTTCTTTGTCCTTTTCCCGATCTATTGGGTAATCATCACGTCGTTCAAAGATGCGACAGCGGTGAATCAGGGGCCGTACTACATTCCGTTTGTGGATTTCAGTCCGACGCTAGAAGCGTGGCGAACCCAGTTTACCGAAGATCCGTTTTGTAATTTTTCAGCGATTTTGCGTCAACTTGGACTGCTCGTTTATAATTCGTTTGTTTTTGTGGTTTCGCCCGTTGTGTCACTGCAACCAATGGAGCCGCAAATCTGCAAGATTTACCTGGCCTTCACCAATTCGGTTGTCATCAGCATTTTCTCGACAGGCTTGTGCGTATTGGTCGGATCGATGGCTGCCTACGCGCTGGCCCGAATTCAGTACGCTCCCAAGTTCGGCAATATCATGGCCTTTGTGCTTTTGCTCATTGGCGTAATTTTCGCCACAACCTATATGGGGATACCTTGGTGGGTATCGTGCGCCGTCGCTTTGGCCTTCTTCTTTTTCCTCGTCCGCGCTTTGGGCAATCACTACAAGATGCGGCTTTCCAACGGGGACATCCTGTTCTGGATTATCTCTCAAAGGATTCTGCCGCCAATTGTGGTGGTTATTCCCCTGTACGTAATGTTTCAGGCTGTGAAACTTCTGGACACGCATCTTGCCTTGATCCTTCTTTACGCGGTGGCAAACATGCCCATCGTGGTTTGGCTGATGCACGACTTTTTCGCAAACTTACCGATTGAGCTGGAGGAATCTGCGCAGCTGGATGGGGCAACGCGCTTCGGTATTTTCCGTGAAATCGTATTGCCGTTGACCCGACCAGGTTTGGCGGCAACCACGCTTCTGATTTTGGTTCTGAGCTGGAACGAATACCTTTTTGCAGTGTTCCTGGCGACAGTCAAAGTGCAGACCATGCCCATCATGGTTGCCGCTAAGAATGCGGGAGAGAAGGGAATTTTCTGGTGGGAAATGTGCGCCATTATTGTAGTCATGATCATACCGGTGATCGTGATGGCGATTCTGCTGACCCGCTTTATTTCGAGGGGCGTTCTTTTGGGCGCAGTGAAGGGCTGAAAAATGGCAGATTCGCACCAAAAGGCATCGGTGAGATTTGAAAATGTCGAAAAGAGTTTCGGCGAGGTCCAGGTTCTGACAAACTTTGATCTCGAGGTGAAATCAGGAGAATTCGTGGTTTTGCTGGGTGCATCAGGGTCAGGCAAAACCACGGCATTGCGTATCTTGTCTGGCTTGGAAGTGCCATCAGCGGGGAATGTCTATATTGAAGATCAGAACGTTACCAACGTTCTGCCGAAATATCGCAACATCTCGATGGTGTTCCAATCCTATGCGCTTTATCCGCACAAGACAGTCGCGGAGAATATTGGTTTTCCACTCAAGGTGCGCAAATTGCCTAAATCTGAGATAGAAGAGGCAACAATTGATGCTGCAAACCAGGTTCAATTGGGAGGCTTGCTGGAACGATACCCTCGCGAATTATCAGGTGGTCAAAGACAGCGCGTCGCATTGGCTCGCGCGATCATCCGCAGGCCTTCTGTTTTTCTGATGGACGAACCGCTCTCTAACCTCGATGCAAAATTGCGCGGCCATATGCGAGCGGAACTCAAGCATATGCAGCAATCCATGGGTATCACCACGATTTATGTGACGCATGATCAGATCGAGGCGATGACTTTGGCTCACCGTGTGGCCATCCTTGAAAGGGGAATTCTCCAGCAACTGGCAACGCCCGCGCAGATCTACAACGATCCTGAAAACCTCTTTGTCGCGCAGTTCATCGGGTCGCCGCCCATGAACGTTGTACACGGCAGCCTTGAGGGTAACGACTTCCTCACCGAAGGAATCCGTATTGCTACCTCGGTTTCAGGCCGCGTGGGCATGGCCGTCTTGGGGATTCGGCCCGAGGATTGCGCTGTTGCTGCACCCGCTGAAGGTACCTTGACCGGGCAGATATATACCAATGAACTTATGGGCGACCATGCATTGGTAACCGTCGATTGGGGTGGCGACCAGATATCGGTCAAGGCGTCAAAGGAATTTGACGGCCAGCAGGGCGATGAGGTCGGCGTGGTACTTCCCAGCGAAAAGCTTTTCGTCTTTGACGGGAACTCCGGGTTGCGGGTCAGATAAAGGCTCGGAAAATGTCAGTCAGGATAGAACTGCACAACTCACATTTTGGCGAACTGGAAAGACCAATTTGTGAGGTCGGGGAGTTTGTAGTTTCAACGTTTCGCTATGATACCGGTGTCGCAGCTCTTCGAATAAAAAATTCCCGCGGCGAAATCATTATGCTTCCGTTTCAAGGTCAGCAGATTTGGCGAGCCCGGTTCGATGATCGTGAATTGACGATGAAGTCAATGTTTGACAAGCCGAGAGCTACTCGGGTTTTTCTGGAAACCTACGGATCCTTCCTTGTCCACTGCGGGCTTGCAGGACTAGGTGCCCCCGGGCCAACGGACGCCCATGCATTGCATGGGGAGTTGCCCAATGCACCAATGCAGGCAGCTTGGCTTGAGATTAAGCCGGATGAAATTGCAGTTGCAGGTAGCTACCAGCACACAATTGCCTTTGAAACGAATTATGTCGCTACGATCAGAACAACAATTTCGTCGGCATCAGCGTTGATAGATGTTTCGGTTTTGGTCGAGAATCTCAAAAATACGTCTATGGATTTGATGTATCTGGGTCATGTAAATTTCAATCCGGCGGATAATGGGGAGTTGCATTATTCAGCTGCCTACGACCCGGATAATGTCCGCGTCCGCCGGTCAATTCCATCTCATGTGACACCGAAGTCCGGTTACACCGAATTTCTTGAAAAGCTGGCCAGGGATCCGGCTGCATCGCACATTCTGAAACCCGGATTAAGTTTTGATCCCGAGGTAGTGTTCGAGGTTGACCTGAAAGCGGGCACCGATGGTGTGGCGCATGCGTTGCATAAACACCCGGACGGTTTCTCCGACTATGTCAGCTATCGGCCCGATCAGGCGCCGGTCTGCATGCGCTGGATCTGCCGGACGCCAGATCAGGATGGAATAGGTTTCGCCTTTCCTTCAACCTCTGGCGTCGAAGGTTATGCAGTTGAAAAGTCCAAAGGTCGCGTGGTCGAGTTGCCTGGCGGAGAAGTCTGGCGGATCGATATGAAGATCGGGCATTTGACTGCTGCCGAGACATCGGATGTGATTGAGAAAATTGAGAATATACGGTCGGGCAGGCCGTGTTGAGAAGACTCATATACTGGCAACGCAATTGATCGAGACCGGAAACATTAGAACAGTCGAAGTACCGGATCCGAAGCCGAGTCCCGGTGAGATACTGATAAAGGTCGAGGCAGCAGGAATCTGCGGCACTGATCGGCACCTGTTTCGCGGTGAGTTTCCATCTGTTCCCGGCAAGATATTGGGACATGAGTTTTCCGGCATCGTGATTGATGGCGCTGACTCCGGAATGAAGGAAGGTACGCGTGTAACCTGCGATCCGAACACCTGGTGCGGCGAATGTGATCAATGCCTTCGCGGCAGGGTCAATCTGTGCGTCTACAATATTGCAACCGGAATCCATCGCGATGGCGGCTTTGCTGAATATTGTGCTTTTCCTGCAAAGAAGGCGGTAATCCTGTCCAACGATCTTGACCCTTTGCATGGCGCTTATTGCGAACCCCTTGCCTGTACATTGCATGGTATGGATTTGGGCGCTGCACGTCCGGGAGAGCGAATTCTCGTCATCGGAGGCGGGGTTATTGGCCTGCTCGCGGTTCAGCTTGCAAAACAGGCCGGGGGAAAGGTCATGCTCCTGACGCGAAGTTCCGAGAAGCAGGTGATGGGGCGTGAACTGGGTGCAGATCTGTCGGCGGGGACAGAGACCGAGGCGCGCGAAATATGGCCTGACGGCGCTGATTTGGTTGTCGAATGCGCTGGCGTTCGGGAAACGGTTGCTTTTGCGCCCAGACTCGCGCGATCTGGAGGTAGGGTCGTGGTGCTTGGCGTTTTGCCAAGCGGTGAAACTGTGCCAGTTGAGCCATTCGACCTGCTTTTTCGTGAAATCCAGATGCACTTCAGTTTCATCAATCCATTCACCCACAAACGGGCGGCTCAGATGATTGAAGACGGGAGCATTTCATTCGACCCATTGATCACTCGGACCATCTCGCTGCAGGAAGCAGCTGATGCAATCGCTACTGCGCCTCCGCCGGGAGAAGTCCGGGCAATTGTTGTACCGCAGTCATAGTCATGAAATGTAAGTTCCACATCTTCACGATCAGCTATTATTCGCTACTTTGAGTTTCTGCCACGCCTCGTTGAAGACCGAGGATTAAGTCACCGACTGGCATTGAAACGGCTGCTGTGGCCTGCATGCCAAAAGTGCCTATGAGGGCCGATCAGGGATGAGGAGCCCGATCATCGACCAGGCCGCGGTCGTAAAGCGCTGACCAGAAATCTGACGGAATCGGCGTCTCAAACCACTGTATTATTTGTTCCAGCTCTTGCTTGCTTCGCGGACCCGGAATTACGGATGATATGATCGGGTTTCCGAGCGGGAACTGTATCGCAGCTGCCGCAAGCGGAATTGAAAATTCTTCTGCAAGCGCACCCAAGGCTTGGACTTTTTCAACGATTTCGGCTGGTGCGCTTGCATAATTCCACATGTCTCTCCCCACCAGAATTCCGGAATTGAACGGACCACCACAGATGATCGTTGTTGCTGCTGTCGCACAGGCCGGAAATAGTTCGTTCAGAGCTGTCTGTTCCAGCAAGGTATAGCGGCCAGCCAGGAGAAACACATCCCAATCACCGATCGAAAGAGCGTCCAGACAGACTTGATTTTCATTTACTCCCAGTCCGATGGCGTTGACTAAACCTGCCTTTCTCAGTTCATCCATGGCACGATAGCCACCGTCAGCCAGGTCCTTGAAGTATTTCGTGTTTTCGTCTCCGTGCTGGAAGGTGCCGATATCATGCACCAGCAAGATATCGATCCGGTCCAATCCCAAGCGCTGCAAATTATCTTCAAACGCCCGCATAATACCGTCATAGCTATAGTCATAGATGACATGGAACGGGAGCGGGTCGATCATGCCGAATTCTTCAGGGTTGTCGACACCGCCCGGTGCAAGAATACGTCCGACCTTGTCGGAAAGCACATAGTCGGTTCCGCGCAGAATATCTCCTACGACACGTTCTGATCTTCCAAAACCGTACCAGGGTGCGGTGTCGAAATAGCTCATTCCTGCATTTTTCGCTGCCTGGATAAGCTCTGTTGCCTGGGCATAATCCAGATCAACATAGTTTCCGCCCAGCGGGGCACAACCAAGACCCAAGACATCGATTTCCAGGTCAGTCTGACCAACTCTACGCTTTTCCATGCATCCGTTCCTATCGACCCTGCGTAAATCCACACTTCGCTTGTCTATAACAAAGGTTGCCAAATAGAGATTGCCGGTTTCGCGGTGTATCGCACGGCAGAGCTCGCATCGTTGCTATTGCGAGTTCAGGTGCTCTTCCAGGAGGCAACATTCAGAACTACCGTAATTGAACCTCACACAAAATGTGTCTCAACACCACCGGTACAAGCAAGTCAATCCGAGAAGATGCCATTCTTCGAACGGCAGCACACGGCTGCCGTATCGCCGTGCTGTGCGAACCATGCCTTTCCCTGAAAGGACCTTGATAGCTTCGCGCAGCACGGTTCGCGAGACTTCAAACTTTGATGAAAGTTCCTCTTCCATGGGAATTGTTTCCCCCGGAAGATAGTCACCATCCGCAATGCTTTGGCCAAGCGCATCCACCACCTGTTTGACCGCTCCGGTGGGTAGCGTGGACAGACCGGCATCTGGCAATATGAACTTTTCGATTGCTGTCATGGTTTAGCGCTTTCTACTGCACATCGTAACGCCACCGGACTAACTCTTCCATAGTTTTATCGGCAGTACCCTTCTACTGATCCGGGTCGACCTGTGTTCCACCAAGGCTCAGAATTTCATCAGTCAAACGCGTTGTGAAGGACTGGGTCAGCATGGATGCCGGACGGTGATTTGGTGTGAGAATGGAGACCCGGTAATTCACCACCGGCCGGAACGGCTTGAAAATCAGCGTTGCGGCTTCGCCCTTGTATAGCCTGTAGCTCTCAACTGCGATCGGATCGACGATGGCATAAGCGATATTCTTTTCGGCATAGCTAAGCAGCGGTATGAAATATTGCGTAGTGTGGAGGATATTCGGCTGTTTTCCCATTTCAGAGAAAGTCCGCTCGATGTTCTGGTAGATCTCGTGTTTGGCATGCAGCGTGGCCAGTGGCTCGCCGGCAAGATCTTTCGGCGTAATATAGTCCTTGGCAGCGAGCGGATCGTCGTTTGGCATCGCCACCAGGCAATCAAACATGTACGTGTCCGCATTGACCAGGGAGGTCTCGCTGGCCTTGCCCACAATATAATCCGCTATCCCCAGATCAAACTGTTGTGCCGCCAGAAGCTGAAATACCAGCTCGGAACTCCTGGAAATCAGGGTGCTTTCGATCTCCTTTCCGGAAGAAATGAAATCCGAAATCAGATTGGGCAACAAGAAAACGGATGGACCGGGCATTGAGACAATTTCAATCTTGCCGCTTTTCAATGCCCTGATACCGCGCATGTTTTGCTTGATGGTATCGATGCGGCCCAGCAATTCGAGACATTCCTCATGCAAATAGAATGCCTCGGGAACCGGATGTAGCCGGCCATTGCGCCGTTCGAACAGTTTCATGCCCAGATCATCTTCCAATCCGGCGATCAAGGCACTGATCGCCGGTTGGCTCCGGTGCAGATTGCGCGCGGATTCTGAAACAGAACCGGTCAGCATCAACTCGTGAAATGCTTTCATGTGATTGAGCTTCATGGCATTTCTTCATTCAATAGGAAAATCTTATAGAACTAGAATAACTTACAATTTGATTTTATGGAATGCTGCTTCTAACATTTGTGGGATTTTCAACCAAAGGTGGGGAAATCCAAAGCTCATTCACAGGGAGAGATGCTATGAATTCAGTTTCCAAATTTGTAGGCGCAATTGTACTTGGTGGCTCGATGCTGGCTACCGGTATCGCGCAGGCACAAAATCCGACCTTTTTCCGGATCGGCACCGGTGGTGCGGGCGGAACTTATTTTCCGATTGGCGGAACCATTGCTAATGGTATTTCTGCGCCTCCGGGATCGCGTCCCTGTGACGAGGGCGGCCAATGCGGCGTGCCAGGCTTGATCGCAATCGCCCAATCAACGACAGCATCGGTCTTTAACAATGCCGCTGTTCAAAATGGCGAGCTGGAAGCCGGACTTGCCGCTGCAGACGTTACCCGCTCCATGTATCTGGGCGAAGGAAAATTCGAAGGCAAGCCGCATCCCAAATTGCGCGTTGTCGCAAACCTGTTCCCCGAAGACTTGCATCTTGTTCTGCCAAAGGACGCCACAATCAATGATCTGGGCGACTTGAAAGACAAACGTGTCGGTATCGCCCAAGCTGGCTCCGGAACACAGGTGGCTGTGCTTCAAATGCTTGATGCCTGGGGTGTCAATCGTGACAACATGGATGAGGCGGAACTCAACAATAGCCAAAGCGCTGAACGTCTCGCTGATGGTCAATTGGATGCATATTTCTATGCTGCCGGCTGGCCGGTTGCTGCCATGGTCCAGCTTTCGTCCACCAAGGGCATGAACCTTCATTCCTTCACTGACGCTGACCTCCAGAAGATCAATGAAATCATCCCCGCCTACATCCCGTCAAAAATTCCTGGCGGTGTATATGAGGGCATTGATAGCGACACACTGACCCCAGCAGTAAGCGCACTGTTGGTCGTGTCCTCGGATCTCTCCGATGAGCTTGTCTACGGCATTACGAAAGCAATGTGGAACGACAATACGCGCAAGCTTCTCGATAACGGCCATGCCAAGGGCAAGCAGATTACACCCGACACGGCATTGGACGGCGTTGTAGCGCTTGGTGTTCCACTGCATCCGGGCGCAGAGAAATTCTACAAAGAAGCTGGGCTTCTGCAGTAAATTTCAAAGCCCCTAATTTGAAATATCTGGCTTGATCGGCGGAACCGCCGCCGATCAGGCGCACCATAATTACATCCATTTGTGAGGCATCATGGCAACCGAAGAAAAGCCTGCTGCAGACGGCGAGCTGACGGCAGAGGAATTAGCCGCGATCGAGGAAAAATATGATGAGGCTGCATCCACGCGTCCGGTAGGCCCATCAACAGCACAGATCCTGCGTGTCGTTGCCCTGGTGTTTGCAGCATATCACTTCATAACGGCAGGGTTTGGATTACCGGCAGACTACTGGCATATGGGCTTCCACCTCACCGGCCTGTTCATCCTGACCTATGCACTTTTCCCGTTCTTCAAGACCAAGAGCGCCTTTGTCATGCATGACAACAGCCTTTGGCGCATTGGCAATATTCCGGTCTACGATCTGATCCTGATGATCCTGGGTGTCATGGCCTCGCTTTATGTGGGTATCGCCTGGCGCGGTATCCCCGCACTCGGCATTGAAGAGCAGACCTTCCGGATGGGTAATCCCAATCAATACGATATCTTTTTCGGTATTGTCATGATCGTACTCGTTCTCGATCTGGCGCGGCGAACCTTGGGCTGGATCTTGCCGCTAATCATCTGCATTTTTATTTCCTATGCACTTTTGGGACCGTACTATCCCGGCATTCTTCAGCATCCCGGCGTGAAGTTTAATACCTTTGTTTCATCCATGTACTTCCCACAGGAGGGCATCTTCGGTGTGACACTTTGGGTCGTTTCAACAATCGTATTCCACTTCGTGCTGTTTGGCGTGATCGCGCAGCGAACCGGCCTGGGAAAACTGTTCATCGATAACGCAACCATACTGGCGGGCCGGTATACGGGCGGTCCGGCCAAGGTTTCCGTCGTGTCTTCGGCATTCTTCGGAACCATTTCCGGATCGTCGGTTGCCAATACGGTTTCTACCGGTGCGCTCACGATCCCCAACATGAAACGTCTGGGCTATCCGGGGCATTTCGCTGGCGGTGTCGAAGCAGCATCTTCGGCAGGTGGCCAGATCACACCTCCCATCATGGGTGCGGCTGCCTTTATCATGGCCGAATTCCTCGAGGTTCCCTACACCACCATCGTGATTGCCGCCATCTTCCCGGCAATCCTGCACTATGTCGGCGTATTTGCCGTGGTGCACCTGATGGCGCGCAAGCTCAACCTAAAGGGCCTTGCAAAGGAAATGTTGCCCCAGTTCAAGCAGGTGTGGAGCGAGGGTTGGGCCAACATCATCCCCTTGGTCGGACTGCTATTCGTTCTGTTCAGCGGCTACACGCCTTTCATGTCTGCCTTTTGCGGAATATCGCTGGCCGTGATTTGCGGCATGGCAAGATACAACAAGATCGACACCCTGATTTACCCAGCAGCATTCATCGCATTCGTTCTCTGGAAACTATCCGACGGCGGATTTGACGTCATCATGAGCGCGACCCTGATCGCCGGCGCGGTGATCGGTACGCTCAATCCGGAAGAGCGCATCAAACTGCCTCAAATGTCGGAGTCGGTTGAAGTCGGTGTAAAATATGCACTCGCCGTCGGCGCTGCTTCTGCCGCCGTCGGCATCGTTGTCGGTGTCATCAATACAACCGGCGTCGGCTTCCGTATCGGATTCATGGTAACCAGCGGTGCGGCCACAATGGCCACCGGCCTTTACGATGCGATTACACTTGGTGGATTGCTCGACTTCTTTTCCGTGAACGACCTGCAATTATTCCTGTCGCTGATCTTCATTGCGCTGGCCTGTATCTTGATGGGCGCGGGAATACCCACGACCGCGCTTTACATCATGCTGGTTTCAGTTGCCCAGCCGGCTTTGGCTCAGCTCGGAATACCCCCGATAGCGTCTCACATGTTCGTGCTCTATTACGGTGTTGTTTCCGAAATTACGCCACCGGTCTGTACGTCGGCCTATGCCGCAGCGGCAATAGCAAACGCCAATCCATTCCGAACGGGTGTGTCCGCATTCACGCTCGGTATGGGAAAAATCGTTGCGCCGATGGCATTTGTTTATGCGCCAGTACTACTGTTCGTCTCATCAACCGGCTTTGATTTGTGGCAGTTCACCTATACGGCGGCAAGCTGCATCATTGGTGTGGTCTCACTTTCCGCAGCCGTTGTTGGCTACTGGCTAACGCCAATGGCAGCACCATACCGGATCCTGGCCGCTATTGCCGGGCTAATCTTCATTGCCCCATCTCTACAGGCAGATCTGGTTGCTGCGTTGATTGTTGCACCTGCGGTCATCTCCCAAGTTCTTTTAAGGAGCAGGATGTCGTCCCAACCGGCGCAATAGAGATGAAAAACGACAGTCAGACAACGGTTATCGGAGCGGGTATTGTCGGCATTTGTTGCGCGCTGTCGCTCCGCCAGAAAGGGCTTTCGGTCAGACTGATTGATCGGGCAGCACCGGGGCAGGGCGCGTCCTATGGTAATGCAGGAGTTATTTCGCCCTGGTCATTCATTCCACAGGCGGTGCCTGGTGTTTGGAAGAATATTCCGGGATTTCTTCTAAAACCCGATGGGCCGCTATCTGTCGAGCCGTCAATCTGGCCGCGCCTGATCCCCTGGGGATTACGATTTCTGGTGCGCACTGGTGAACAAAATTTCAGGACAGCCGCCGATGCGATGGAAACACTGACATTACCCGCGGTGGATTTATTTCGTCAGCATCTCGTAGGTACCGGTCAAGAGGATCTGGTCGCCGACAGCTATTATGTCCACGCCTTTAGGAAAGCCGGACGCGCAAACATAGACGCGATCGATTATCGAGTACGAAAGGAAAAAGGTGCCGATGTCCAGTTGATTGGCGCCGAGGAGCTCAGGCAGCTCGAACCGGCATTGTCGCCGGAATTCGAGGCGGCAATCCTGATTAAGGGACAGGCCCGGGCAAAATCGCCTGGAAAAATCGGCGAAACCCTTGCCAAAAAGGCTGCTGCCGCCGGAGTTGAAATCATCTGCGATGATGTGAAGTCGCTTTCGAGAAACAAGGACGGCAACTGGAATATCGTTTGTGACAATGACACATATATTGGCGACAAAATCATTGTTGCTGCCGGTGCCTGGTCGGCCGAATTACTCAAGCCGCTGGGATTCGATTTCCCCTTGCTAGCAGAACGCGGCTACCATGTGGAGTTTCCCGATCCAGGGCTGGTCTTGGAGAATTCGGTGATGGATGTGGATAACAAGATCGTCGCTAGCTCCATGGAAGGCGGTTTGAGGGTGGCGGGCACATCAGAATTTGCAGCCATTGACGCACCACCAGATGAGCGTCGGCACCAGAGTTTGGAAAAACTATCGAAATCCATGTTGAGCGACTTGAATCCCGTCGGTACGAAATATTGGATGGGGCACCGGCCATCGTTTCCCGATAGCTTACCCGTACTGGGCGCGCTTCCGAACCACGAAGGTTTATACGGAGCGTTCGGTCATAGTCACTACGGTCTGATGATGGCTCCTAAATCTGGACAGTTAATTGCTGATATTGTTTCGGGAACAATTCCCAATACCGAAATGTCACCATATTCAGCGGAACGATTCCATTAGAAAAATTTGATTAGTGACTGTTATAATTGAGTAAAATTACGCAAGGAACCTGAAAAGGACGGCAGATGTATAGGAATATTCTTGTCCCTGTGGCATTGGATCACGACGCGGAATCAAGCGCGCTGATTGATGTAGCAAATCACTTGCTGGAAAAAGGCGGAAAAATCACCTTGCTCCACGTTGTAGAAGAAATACCAGGCTATGTTGAAGTGGTGCTTCCCAAGGAAACCCACTTGAACCGTATAAAGGAGACCAAGCGGCAACTTGCCGATATGGCCAATGAAAATACACAGGGCGCGGATACCCACATCATCGTGGGCCACCCCAGCCGGGAAATCCTGGAATATGCGGGAAGACTGAAGGCCGATTGCATCGTGGCCGGCTCCCACAAGCCGGGCCTACAAGATTATCTGATTGGCTCGACTGCCGCGCGGATCATGCGACATGCCGAATGCGCGGTACATATCCATAGATAGGCGGGGAAGGTTCCAACCGTAAAAAAAGGGCGCCAGAATTTCATCTGGCGCCCTGAACTTATGGGTTACAACTTATTTGAACCACCAGCGCTCCATCCAGCGCTCGCCATCCACATCGTAGTTGGAAGCCATATCGCCATGGGCAACCTTGTCACTATTTGCAAATACGAAATTCGCAAACATCGGCAAGACCGAACCGCCATCCGTGGCAACCAGTTCCTGCATGTCGTAATACATGGCCCGGCGCTTATCCTCATCCAATTCAGCACGTGCCGCGACAAGCAGCTCGTTGAATTTCGGATTTGCCCAGTTCGTCTCGTTCCAGGAAGCGCCATCAGCGTAAGCGGTTGAGAAAATCTGGTCCTCGGTAGGCCGTCCGCCCCAATACACCGCACAGAACGGATGCTTGAGCCATACGTCCGCCCAATAGCCGTCATTGGGAACCTTGTTGACCTCAAGTTCAATTCCGGCAGGCTTTGAAGAGGCCTGGTAGAGAACGGCGGCGTCAACAGCGCCCGGGAATGCGGCATCAGCGGCAGAAAGGGTCACTTTCAAGCTGTCTACACCGGCTTCCTTCAAATGGAACTTCGCCTTATCGGGATCGTAAGGCGTCTGCGGCAGATCCGGATTGTGATAGCGATAGCTCGGACCAATCGGATGGTCATTGCCAATGGTACCGTGCCCAAACAGGATCTTCTCGATCATTTCCTCACGATTGATCGCGTGTTTCAGGGCCATGCGGACATTGAAGTCGTCATATGGTGCTGAATCGGTGTGGGCCGCGAACGTGTAATATTGCGGACCTGCCACGGAATTGATTTCAATACCGGGGCGTCTTCCCAAAAGGCCGATAGTCTTCAGGTCCAGTTTGTCGATTGAATGAACTTCGCCGGAAACGAGCGCCGCAGTCCGCGCATTCAAATCAAGAACCGACAGCATTTCGACCTCGTCAAAATATCCGCGATCCTGGTTCCAGTCTCCGCCATACCGCTTGAATTGAGCAACGACACCCGGATCAAATTGCACAAGCTCATAAGCGCCACAACCGTCACCGCTCTGCCAGTCCATTTTTCCATCCTTGGCAGGCAAGATTG
Source organism: Pseudomonadota bacterium (assembly GCA_039030215.1). Lineage (GTDB taxonomy): Bacteria > Pseudomonadota > Alphaproteobacteria > Rhizobiales > Rhizobiaceae > BOKV01. The sequence goes on along the minus strand of JBCCEP010000008.1, from coordinate 2,042 downwards.
CGAGGTGATAATCGGTGAATACAAACGGGAAGTCTGCATTACCACTTTCGAGTTCAAATACCACAGTATCGTTGCCTTCGGTGGTGATATTCGTAATTCCGGCAACCAGAGGCTTTGCCGCAGATGTTGAATCGTCGCCGCGGTGGTGATTGATCGATGCAGCAACATCCTCGGGCGCAAGTGCCTTGCCTTTGTGGAATGTCACGTCCGGGCGGAGTTTGAAACGCCAGATCTTTGCATCTGGTGATGCTTCCCAGCTTTCAGCCAAGGAAGGCTCGAGGCTTCCATCGGTGCCGACAACTGTAAGAAATCCGTGCAAGCCATAGGAAAATGCAACATTAAATCCGTTGACGAAGGTTGCCGGATCCAAGGTATCGGCTGTTTGGCCGTGACCTTTTGCGACACGGATCAAGCCACCCTTCTTGGGTTGGGCCTTTGCCAGGTTTGCAGTGAGCGGCGCTGCAAGCGTTGTTGCGCCAAGGACGGCAGCACCTCCCAGCACACCACGTCTGGTAATGCCGCGTTTACCCGTCCAGATTTTGTTATTGTTCATTAATGTTCTCCCTGTTGTTTTTCTTAGTATGCGCAATTTGTCGACTATTGCCAGCTTCCAGAAGATATGTGTGTTTTTTCATTGACTGGTCAATTCATTAATAAGCATTCTACAGCGGTCTGGCATTTGTTTTGCATTATTTATTTGTAACATTGTCGGAAGCAGCAAGGGCCAATTGCACTATCAAGGATTGGCAATCAGTTACGCAGGCCTTTGGCCAGGAAGTATCGTCGTGAACCATCCAAACATTTTGATACTCATGGTGGACCAGTTGAATGGCACACTATTCCCCGACGGGCCGGCGGACTGGCTACATGTGCCCAATCTGGCGCGGCTTGCTGAGCGCTCTGTCAGATTCGCAAATACCTACACTGCTTCGCCATTATGCGCGCCCGGCAGAGCGTCCTTCATGTCGGGCAGGCTTCCTTCCCGTACCGGGGTATATGACAATGCCGCTGAATTTCCTTCCGATACGCCAACATTCGCCCATCATTTACGCCGGGCCGGTTACCAGACCAGCCTTTGTGGCAAGATGCATTTTGTCGGGCCGGATCAGTTGCACGGCTTTGAGGAACGGCTGACGACAGACATTTACCCGGCGGACTTCGGCTGGACGCCCGACTATCGCAAACCGGGCGAGAGAATTGACTGGTGGTACCACAATATGGGTTCGGTCACCGGCGCGGGCATTGCCGAAATTTCCAACCAGATGGAATATGATGACGAGGTTGCCTACAATGCGGTCCGCAAGATTTACGATCTCGCGCGCGGTCAGGACGAGCGGCCATGGTGTCTGACAGTCAGCTTTACCCATCCGCATGATCCCTATTTGGCGAGGAAGAAATATTGGGACCTCTATTCAGATAGCGAGCATCTTCTGCCTGTTGTTCCTGCGATGGCATACGAGGATCATGACCCCCATTCAAGGCGGATATTCGATGCAAATGACTGGGGAAATTTCGAAATTAGTGAGGACGATATCCGCCGGTCACGTCGGGCCTATTTTGCCAACATTTCCTATCTGGATGACAAGATAGGCCAAATTCTCGAGACACTGGATGATACCGTGCAGGAGGCGACCATCCTGTTTGTCTCGGACCATGGCGACATGCTGGGCGAACGCGGTCTGTGGTTCAAGATGTGTTTCTACGAGGGCTCTTCGCGCGTACCGCTGATGATTGCCTCGCCCGAACTTCCGGCAGGCAAAGTCGATGTTCCGGTTTCAACCATGGATGTCGCACCGACCCTGTGTGAATTGGCGGGAATAAGCCTCGAGGAAGTATTGCCGTGGACCGATGGCGAAAGCCTGGTTGCGACGGTGAAAGGAACCCAAAGAGAAAATCCGGTCCTTATGGAATATGCCGCTGAAGCTTCCAATGCGCCGCTGGTTTCCATTAGAAGTGAAAAGTACAAATACAATCGCTGCTCACTGGACCCGGAGCAATTATTTGACATTGATGCCGACCCGCACGAATTGACCAATCTTGCT
>JBCCEP010000007.1:0-27813 GCA_039030215.1 Pseudomonadota bacterium | reverse complement strand
TTGCGATCCCGATAAGGATTACCGATGGCGTTGAAGGCGAGAAGGTGTTTGCAACCGTCGCCATGGTCGATGTCGGCATTCTCAACCTGACCAATTACGAGGCTCCAAATCCGACAGACTGGTATTTTGGTCAGCGGCAATTGGGTCTGGAGATCCGGGATATTTACGGACGATTGATTGACGGTTCCGCGGGTATTCTGGGACGGGTTCGCACCGGTGGTGATGGACCGGGCCTGACTGCGAGTGGCAGTCCGCCGACTGAAAAATTACTGGCTCTTTATTCAGGAATTGTCGAAGTGGATGATGCGGGCCAAGCCTTGGTTGAATTTGATCTTCCGCAATTCAATGGTACCGCAAAGATCATGGCGGTTGCGTGGTCTAAATCGGCAGTAGGTGCTTCAGATCAGGAAATCATCATTCGTGACGCGCTTGTTCTTCAGGCGAGCCTCCCCAAGGTGATGGCGCCCGGGGATACCGCTGAAACAATCCTGGAAATCGCCAATACGGACGGTCCAGCAGGCAATTACAAGCTCTCGGTTGAGACGAGTGATGAATTACTGATCGGTTCCGTACCTGCAGAGATTCCGCTGGCCGAAGGCGAACGAAAGCTGCTCAACCTGCCAATGACAGCGGAAAAGAGCGGCAACGCGCAGTTAACCGTTACGGCGGTTCTCGGGACAGATGTCCTGGTTTCGCGTACCCAAAACATGCGTGTGCGTCCCGGTACGCTGCCCGTTACAAGGCAGCTCGAAATACCGCTTGCGGCCAATGGCGGCTCGGTTCGAATTGACGGCGAAATCCTTGCGCAGAGTGTCGTCGAGGGTTCGACTGTCAGCATCAATATTTCCAAGGCCAGCGGGTTTGATGTTCCGTCTCTACTGATGAAGCTTGATCGCTATCCCTATGGCTGCGCCGAGCAGACCACCAGCCGTGCTTTGCCGTTACTTTACCTGAGTGAGTTTGATGCGCCGCCGGAACTGCTTGAAAGTGCAGAGATAGAAAAGCGAATATCTACTGCGATTGAGCGGGTCCTTTCCTATCAATCATCAAGCGGCGGTTTTGGATTGTGGAGTCCAGGCGATTCCGATTTCTGGCTGGATGCCTATGTCACGGATTTCCTGACCAGGGCTGTCGAGAAGTCTTATTCCGTGCCCGAACAGGCGATGCGTTTGGCGCTGCAAAACCTGCAGAACAAGCTGGGCTATCAGAACAATATTGCCGATGATGGCAATGCCATGGCCTATGCGCTCTATGTCTTGGCGCGCAACCGGATGGCGTCAGCTGGTGACCTGCGATACTACGCGGATACGAAGATTGGTGAGTTTTCCAGTCCGCTTGCGCGTGCGCAAATTGCGGCAGCGCTAGCGCTCTACAACGATGTGGAGCGCTCGGACGCCGTCTTCCGGTCTTCGTTCGGTCTCGCAGGCGAAAGAAACCAGATCGATCTGATGCGGTCTGATTACGGCTCTAATCTCCGGGATGGTGCGGCGATGCTGACGCTGGCCTCCGAAACCAGGCCCGTTCCTGTTCTTGTGCCGGACATGATGGAAATGGTTGAGACTATTGTCGAACAGAAGCGGCATACCTCAACCCAGGAAAATGCCTGGATGTTGCTGGCTGCGCGGGCTGCGCAAGAGGGGAATAAAACGCTGAAGATTACGGTCGATGGTCAGGATATGTCGGGTGCTTTTTCGAAGCGAGTGAACGGCAATGTTCTGGTCAATGAGCCGATTGAGATATCAAACCAGGGCAATGAAGCACTGACCGCTGTCTTGAATGCAGTCGCCTCGCCAACAGACCCTTTGCCAGCAGGCGGGGAGGGATTTACCATTGAACGGGAGTATTACCGTCTCGACGGGTCGCCGGCGCAACTGATCGAGGTGACCCAAAACGACCGGTTCGTTGTGGTGTTGCGGGTCAACGAACTCAATGCCGTTCCCAGCAGGGTATTGGTATCCGATCTGCTTCCGGGCGGCTTTGAAATCGAAAATCCGAAGATCATCGACAGTGCCACGCTGAACAATTTTGCCTGGCTTGGTGAGACCGATGCGGCGCATTCGGAGTTTCGTGATGACCGCTTTGTCGCCGCGTTCAACCGGACACCGGACAGCAATCGCAATATTCTGGCCGCCTATATGGTTCGTGCCGTGACACCGGGGCGCTATATACTGCCGGCTGCAAGTGTCGAAGACATGTATCGTCCTCAGTTCTCGGCCCGTACGGCGAGTGGTTTCATTGAGATAAAGCCGGTCCGATAAGTTGAGCAAGAACGCAACAGATCGGATGAGGTTACGCAAGACCGGGATTATTCTTGCCGGTCTGGCGTTCTTATGCCTTGGCATGTGGCGTGTTGCGGTCGAACTGGATGCAGCGTTTCCGCCGCCTTTGCCGTCGACCGATGATTATTCGGTAGAGGTCACTGACCGGGATGGTGATCTGTTGCGGGTTTTTGCCAATCCGGAAGGCCGGTGGCGAATGAGTGTGGATCTTGAACAGATTGATCCGCAATTTGTCGAGATGTTGATTACCTACGAAGACAAGCGGTTCTACGACCATGCAGGCGTTGATCTGCTTGCCTTGTTGCGGGCGGCCGGCCAGTTTGTTGCCAATGGCCGCATCGTGTCGGGAGGCTCGACCATTACGATGCAGTTGGCGCGACTCTTGGAACCCAGAACCTCGCGTACGATGGGAGCCAAACTTCGCCAGATAATACGTGCTTTTCAACTTGAACGGCGATTGTCGAAGAATGAAATATTGGAGCACTATCTGACACTGGCGCCTTATGGCGGAAATTTGGAGGGTGTTCGAGCCGCCAGTCTTTCCTGGTTCGGTCGTGAACCGCATCACTTGACGCTGGAAAAGGCGGCCCTGCTGGTGGCGTTGCCGCAAGCTCCTGAGGCACGCAGGCCAGACAGATCACCCAAGGTTGCCCTGGATGCGAGGCAACGGGTACTGGTGCGGATTGCGGATGCGGGAAAACTAGTGAGGTCCGAAGTTGGCCGTATAGCCCGGATGCCGGTTCCACGGCAACGCATGGAAATGCCCGCGCTAGCAGCACATTTGGCTGAAGACGCCATTGATCTTGACCCGATTGCCAAACAGCATGCCACGACACTGGATGATGACGTGCAGCGTGCGCTGGAGGCAGTAGCGGCCGAATATTCCCGAGGGCAGAACGGCAACACGTCGGTTGCGATCCTGGCAGCAGATGCAATTTCGGGCGAGATTGTCGCGTCGGTTGGCTCTCCAGGCTACATTGACGAGCAGCGTGCCGGATGGATCGACATGACCCTTGCCAAGCGTTCGCCCGGTTCGACGCTCAAGCCCTTGATCTATGGGCTGGCAATCGAGGAGGGGCTTGCGCTTCCGTCGACGCTGATTGCCGATCGCCCGGCCAATTTCAATGGATATCGGCCGACAAACTTCGACCTGCAATATCAGGGTGATGTTTCGCTCAGGCGGGCATTGCAGCTTTCGCTGAATATCCCCGCTATCCAACTACTGGATGCACTTGGACCGGCAAGGCTGGTCGCGCGCATGCGGCGAGCCGGCGTTCGTCCGCTTCTTCCATTGGAGGAGAAACCGGGTCTTTCGATCGGGCTCGGAGGGGTCGGGCTTTCCTTGCGCGATCTTGTGCAGCTTTATGTCAATCTTGCCGCAATACCAGAACGGCCGATCAGCATTGGCGACGGAATTCGCAGCGAGCCGGGCCGGTTGAACGGACCAGCAATGATCAGCGGAAATGCCGCCTGGCATGTCGGTGACATGCTTTCCGGTGTGGCCCCGCCGATTTCGTCGGTCGATATCGGCATTGCCTACAAGACCGGCACAAGTTACGGCCATCGCGATGCCTGGGCGCTGGGATATGACGGAAGGCATGTGATTGGCGTTTGGGTCGGGCGGGCGGACAATGGTTCCGTGCCCGGTATAACCGGAATAAAAACTGCGGCCCCGCTTTTGTTCACTGCATTTCAGCGATCCGGCATTGAAAGAATGCCATTGCCCAAGGCTCCGCCGGGTGTCGTGCGGATGGCGCAAAGCGATCTACCGGCGTCGCTCAAACATTTTGCTTCAAGAGGAACAACTGGGATCGGAAAGCCTCGCGGCGGCAGTGCGCCGCTCATAATTGCCTTTCCGCCGCATGGCGCAGAGCTCGAAATGTCCTCGACATCCGGTGGTGAGGCCACAACGGTGCCGGTAAAGCTGCAGGGTGGTGTACCGCCGTTTCGTATCGTTGCGAACGGAGTCCCCGAAAAGCGGATAAACCGGCGAAGAAAACTCCAATGGACACCTGATGGTGCCGGGACTCAGGAATTGACGATCATCGATGCGGCGGGAACTACACAAAGTGTCGTATTTTCGGTCAGTAACCGGTCGTGACTGACGTTTCGGGGTAATCAGTGCTTCGGCGCGTGCTTTGCCTGAAACAGTCGACCCTTTTCGGTTACAAACAGGACGATGATGCACAGAAAGCCGCTGAGAAAAAATCCGACAATCAGTGGTTGGGCGGTGCCGTCGAACTCCTGTCCGATGAAAAATCCTGCGGCAGCACCGATGATCACCGTCACAGCGCCCACGAAAGCTGAGGCAACGCCGGCAATGTCGCCCTGAGGTTCCAATGCAAGCGCGTTGAAATTGGCAAATACCAGCCCTACCAGAAACATGTTGACGGAATGCAGGGTGACGAAGCCCCAAAGATGAAGCAGTCCAAGATATTGGAGTATCATCATCGCGAAACTGTTGAGGCAAAACAGAATTACGGCGCCATGCGACAACAGACGCATCCCATAGCGCTCGACCAGCATGGCATTGATGAAGGATGCAGCGGAAAGTGCCAGTGCCATCAACGAAAACACCAGGGGGAACCAAACGCCGAGGCCGTAGACACCAGCCATTAATTGCTGGGCGGTTGCGATGAAGCCAAAGAGCGACCCGAAGAAAACACCGGCAGCAATTGTGTAACCTACCGTCTGTGCCGAGCCAAATATCGCGGCCAGTGATCCAGAAATTGCGGCCATGTCGATTGGTCGCCGGTTTTGCTTCTCCAGAGTTTCGGGAAACGCATACCAGCTGGCAGCCAACATGACTGCTCCATACAAGACCAGAACGCCAAATATTGCCCTCCAATCGGCAATGAGCAGGATGCCTTGTCCAATGGCCGGCGCAAGAATGGGAACTGCCATGAACACGGTCATGACCAGGGACATGACGCGCGCCAGGGTGCGGCCTTCGTAACAGTCGCGCGCAGCGGCTGTTGCAATGACACGAATTCCACCCGCTCCAAGCCCCTGCAATGCTCGGAAAAGCAGCATCGTTTCCAGACTGGTCGAGAATGTGCAGGCGATAGAGGCAATCGTGAAAACGAATGTCCCGCCCAGGAGTACCGGTCTGCGACCGTACCGGTCGGTAACAAACCCCAGAAATAGCTGGCTTAACCCAAATCCAAACAAATAGGCGGTGATCACCGATTGAACCGAAGTCGTGTCGGTTCGCAACGAATTGGCGATGTCCGGAAATCCGGGCAGCATAATATCTGTCGACAACGCATTTATTGCGATAAAGCAAGCCAAATAGCCGACGAAGGCAGCAAGTGACAACGGCGCGTGGGGGTTATCCGCACGCGCGATTGTTCGCTGCCCAGTGTCATCGTCGGGGATGTCCATTGTGTCCCTTGCTCATGTTTGGCGGCAAAGCGCCAACTTACAAGTAGCTTATGTCTACCTGTTCATTGCGCCCACGAATTTTCAAGCCCTTTTGTTCGCGCATATCGGCGATCAGCGAATTGTCCGGATCTTCCGATTTGATCCGGGAAACAAGTGTATCGCTTACGACGATGCTGCATTCAAGCTGTCTGGTCATGCTTTCGAGACGGCTGGCGACATTGACTGTATCGCCGAGGACAGCAAATTCCAAACGTCTCTCAGTGCCAATGTCGCCCAGTATTACCTGGCCGTAGTTGATCCCGATGGAGAGTGTGATCGTCGGCAAACCTTCTTTAGCCCGATCCCTATTCCAGATATCGACGCGCCGGTGCATTTCGGTTGCTGATTTGAGTGCGTTGATCGCGTCATTCGGCCCGGATTTCGGCGTGCCGAATGTCGCCATGATTCCATCTCCCAGATATTTGTCGAGGGTGCCGTCATATGCGAAGACGCAGTCCTCGAGTATGGCATGAAATTCCCGGAGCAATTTGACGACATCCTCGGGAGTATGATCTTCGGCATAATGGGTAAAACCGACAATATCTGCGAATAGAATGGCAACTTCCTGTGAGCGAACAGGACCGATTGGTTCATTGCGATTGGCCAGATCATCGACCAGTGTCGGTGGGAAGTATCTTGAAAGATTGGCACGTTCAGCCGCGACAAGCCCCTGCCTGATCAGGAGCTGGTTCGACCGCCATGACTTTAGAGCCAGGATGGCGGAGATGAGGAAGAAGATGACGACTTCCTGAACACGCGCTGGCACGTTGACATCATTCGGATCGAAAAACACGAAAATGCGTTCCTGCCCGGAAAGAACCTGTTCTATCTGGGCACTGAGCTCCGGCATTGTATGACCAAACTGTACCACCAGGAAGGTTGCCGACAGCCAGATTATGCCTGTGAACAAACCCATGGTGATGACGGTCCGCCAGCTATAGGCCAGTGTCGCTGCTGCAAGAAACAGGTAGTAATAGGAAAAGCCTTCAAACTGGAATTGCGAAGCGGTCGGCATGACTTCGGTTCGAAATGGATTTGGTATCAGCATCACGACCGCCATCAAGATGAGGTCGAGCAAAATCAGGCCAAGTTCGGCGCGTGATCTGCCGACGCGGGCAATTCTCAGCTGAAGCCAGCCCAAAATGAAGAAAACCAGCAGGAAAGCTTCATAATATAGTACGTCCAGATGCGGATTGAGGAAGGGCAGCATCAAGGCGACAATGACCAGGGCAATTGAACGCGCAATGACTGCAATCCTGTGGCCTTGATATTTTTCCTGGGCTATTGCGTCGGAAAGATAGCGATTTTCGGCCGCGAGTTTTTCCTCCCTCAGCCTGGTAGCTATCGGCGAGTGAAAAAAGGGCATCATTTGCGTGATGATGCTGTTTGAAACTTCAGCCAACCCGTTTCTCCCAAGATCTGATTGCAGTGTCGCCGGGTGATCATTTGACAACTGAGCATTGTGTATTCTGGCACAACGTTATGCACAGAGCGTACACAAATTGATTTCTGTCAATGTGATGCCGCCACGAGGCGGATAAAACAGATGTGACAATAAGTCAGTCCAAATGCTTTGCAACGTTGCCATTGTCAGGCTATGTTTTTAGAACGTTTCCAAGTTGTTTGGGGAAATCGCAGTTTTCCAACGCAGAATCCAGCCAGGATTCTATAAGGTAGCAGTGAATGAGGGATACAGGATGACCAACATTACCAAGTTGGGAAACAAATTTGAAACTGTTGAGAGAACCCAGCAAACGAACGTTTCTGCAGGTGATCATGAAGCTTTTTTCAAAGGCAAGCTCGATGAGCTGCATGAAGAAGGCAGATACCGGGTTTTTGCCGACTTAGAGCGTAGCGCCGGGGATTTTCCAAAAGCAGTACGGTATCGTGAGGATGGGTCTACCCAGGAAGTTACCGTCTGGTGTTCAAATGACTATCTTGGCATGGGCCAGAACGAAAGCGTCATGGCCGCCATGCATGAAGCCATTGACAAGTGTGGCACGGGAGCGGGCGGAACACGCAATATTTCCGGCACGAACCACTATCATGTGCTTCTGGAAAAAGAGCTTGCTGATCTGCATGGTAAGGAATCAGCGCTGATTTTCACCTCCGGCTACATTTCGAACTGGGCGACACTGAGTACACTTGGCGCAAATATTGATGGGCTGGCGATTTTTTCGGATGCGTCAAATCATGCGTCAATGATTGAGGGTATTCGACACAGCCGTACCCAGAAACATATCTGGAAGCACAATGATCCTGAGGATTTGGATCGCGCATTGTCCCAATACGATCCTGACGTACCCAAGCTGGTTGCGTTTGAATCCGTCTATTCAATGGACGGCGACATCGCGCCCATTGCAGAGATTTGCGATGTGGCCGACAAACATAATGCGATGACCTACCTGGATGAAGTCCATGCCGTTGGTCTCTACGGCCCCAGAGGCGGCGGGATTGCCGAACGTGAAGGTCTGATGGACCGGTTGACTGTCATCGAAGGCACGCTTGGGAAGGCATTTGGTGTGATGGGCGGTTACATTACCGGTTCTGCCGCGCTTTGTGACTTTGTCCGTTCATACGCATCCGGATTCATCTTCACGACCGCATTGCCACCGTCGATCGCCTCCGGAGCTATCGCGTCAATCCGCCATTTGAAACAAAGTGAGATTGAGCGGAAGCGGCATAAAGAGAACGTCGCGCGGGTTCGTGCCGGCCTCGATGCCCGTGGTATTCCGCATATGGAAAATCCGAGCCATATCGTGCCGGTCATGGTTGGTAACGCCGCAAAGTGCAAGTGGATTTCAGATCTGTTGCTGGACAATTACGGAATTTACGTTCAGCCGATCAACTATCCGACCGTACCTCGCAAAACGGAAAGATTGCGCATTACGCCATCACCGCTGCACAGTTCGGAAGATATTGAAAATCTGATATCCGCATTGAGTGATCTGTGGAGTCAGTGTGCGCTCGCAAGATCTGTCGCCTGACGCGACCATTGTCTCATCAATGAATTGTTGAAGTCCTTGGCTTCAGACAGCCGTCAGGCTGCCGCCATGGATTGGTGGACCATTGATCGGGAGCGCCGGTCGGCGTCTCGTACAGCTTCGATGCTCAACTCTGAATGGGTGAAATCGAAGTCATCGAGTGTCCGTTCCACCAGGCTTGCAATATCCAGAAATCCGATCCGCCCCTCGATAAATGCTTCAAGTGCGGCTTCCTTGGCCCCGTTCAACACGGTACCAGCCAGCCCACCTGCCTGCATTGCGTTTCGGGCCAGCCTAATCGCCGGAAAACGTTTCTCGTCGGGTGCTTCAAAGTCCAGGCGGGAAAGTTTAGTGAAATCAAGTCTTTCCACCGGGACGTGACCACGAACCGGCCATGCAAGGGCATAGCCGATGGCGGTGCGCATATCTGGGCTGCCAAGCTGGGCCAATACCGATCCGTCCTGATAACCAACCATGGAGTGGATAACCGACTGCGGATGGACAACCACTTCAATAGCGTCGGGAGGCATGGCAAACAGGTGCCTCGCCTCAATCATCTCCAGCGCCTTGTTGAACATGGTGGCGCTGTCGATTGAGATCTTGATGCCCATATCCCAATTCGGGTGAGAAGCGGCAGATTTGGGCGTCGCGCCAACCATTTGCTCGGTTGACCAGGTTCTGAACGGGCCTCCGGAAGCCGTGAGTATGATCCGTTCGATGCCAGCGCGATTTCGCTCCTCAAACACCTGGAATATGGCATTGTGTTCACTATCGACAGGCAGGAGTTCCGTACCCGAGCGTTCGCATTCGGCCAGGAACATTTCACCCGCGCATACCAGGCATTCCTTGTTTGCCAGCGCAATTGTGGAGCCATTGCGGATTGCCGCACGCGTCGGTTCAAGCCCGGCAATTCCGACAATGCCGGCCATGACCCAGTCAGCCTGGCGTGTCGCTGCCTCTACCAGGGCATTTTGCCCGGCAGCGGCTTCAATGCCGGTTCCTGCCAGGGCCGATTTTAGAGCATCATATTGAGACTCATTTGCCGTGACCGCAATCTGTGCGTTGAACTCGATTGCCTGGCGCGCCAAGAGTTCAGTATTGTTCATACCGGTTAGTGCAACGATTTCGAACTCGCGTTCGGCCTGGAAATGGCGGATGACATCAAGCGTGTTTGTGCCAATCGAGCCTGTTGAGCCAAGTACCGAAATGCTCGTCATTGGCATGGACACCTCCCCGAAGATCCTGCAATCGTAGTTATTTCCACCACTTTACGCCAAAATGACGCCGCTGGATGATTTTGCTTAATTTTCACGCCCTCCAACTGTCCCCGATATCGCTTTCGCCGCATAGGGGCTCAGCGCTTTTTATTTTGTCCAGACTATAAATTGGTTGAGGCAATCAGGCTACTCCACTGGTTAATCCTGCGGATTTGAACAATTCGGCTTGTTTATATGCGTTGTATGTGCTCCCCTTTGGAAAGCGGGGAACACCTTTTCCTGGCCCCTAGGGTGAGCTCTTTCGACAGGGTGAATGATTCCAAAGAGGTGTTTTTCTTCTATGTCTTTCAATCTACCGGTCACCGGCGTTATTGCTGGGCCGGGCCTTTAGCAGTTAATTTTTGAACTGGAAATAAACATTATGACTGAAACGACAGTTGCAATGCTTGGCTCTGGCTTGATGGGCGCGCCAATGGCACGCAATCTTCTAAACGCCGGATTTCCGGTTCGAGCCTGGAATCGCAGCCGTTCGAAGGCAGAACCGCTGGTGGAACATGGTGCGCAGGTATTTGATACGCCGAGTGAAGCGGCGGCAGGTGCCGATGTTGTCATCACCATGCTCTCTGACGGTCCGGTAACGAGCGATGTCCTGTTCAATCAGGGAGTGGCGGATGCGATGAAAGAGGGTGCGATTGTGGTCGATATGGGATCGATCAAGCCCGCGGAAGCCAAGGATCATGCCGAGCGTCTGGCGCAGGCATCGCTTAGATATATAGATGCCCCGGTCTCTGGTGGGACGCACGGGGCCCAGGAGGCTAGCCTTGCCATTATGGCAGGCGGCGATGCATCGGTATTTGAAGCGGTGGAACCAGTTTTGAGTGCGATGGGCCGGCCGGTCCATGTTGGACCATCCGGGTCGGGTCAATTGGCAAAACTTTGCAATCAGGTAATCGTCGCGATCACAATTGGTTGCGTCGCAGAGGCGATGTTGCTGATGGAACGCAATGGCGGCGATCCGGCGAAATTGCGCGATGCACTGAAGGGCGGGTTTGCCGACAGTACTATCCTGCAGCAGCACGGGGAGCGAATGACCACGGGAAATTTTGTCGCCGGCGGACTGACGCGATTGCAAGTCAAGGATCTCGACAATGCGCTTGAAGTCATGGCGCAGGCAAATCTGCGATTACCTATGGCTGAATTGACGCGTGAACGTTTTGATCGTCTTGTCAGCGAACTCGATGGTGGTGAACTGGATCATTCTGCGCTTTATCTGGAATTATTGGATATCAATGGATTGAAAGCAAAAAATTGAGACATCAATTCCGGGCTGGCATTCCAGGCTGGACGGTTTGAAAGAATGTGTTGAATAGTATCTTTGCATTGGTCTGCATTCAGATGTCGATCATGCACAGGGGGAGTAATCCATGCGAGTATTGATTTTGGGTGGCGGCGGAATGGTCGGGCAAAAACTTGCCCACAGGCTGGCCCAAACATCGGAAATTTCAGGACAGGCCATCTCTGAACTTTATCTGCATGACATTATTCAGCCGAAAGATGTTGGGGGCAGCTTCGCGACAACTTGTCTGACCGGAGACTTGTCTAAGTCCGCTGAAGCAGACCGTTTGGCCGCCCTGAAAGCCGATGTGATTTTTCATCTGGCAGCGATCGTCTCCGGGGAGGCCGAAAAGGATTTCGAAAAAGGCTGGCAGACCAATGGGCGGGGAACATGGCAGCTTCTGGAGGCATTGGCCGGCATTGGCGACAGCTATAAGCCGCGCTTGGTGTTTTCTTCTTCCATCGCGGTATTTGGCGCTCCATTTCCCGAAGTCATTCCGGATGACTTTTTCTCAACGCCGATGACCTCCTATGGTGCGCAAAAGGCGATAAGCGAGCTTCTGATCACCGATTACAGCCGAAAGGGTCTGATAGACGGCATCTCCATTCGCCTGCCAACAATCTGTGTCAGGCCGGGCAAACCCAATCTTGCAGCATCCTCCTTCTTTTCCGGTATAATCCGTGAACCGCTTAACGGGGAGGAAGCAATCCTGCCGGTGCCTGATACTGTCAGGCACTGGTTTGCGTCGCCACGTTCGGCTGCCGGGTTTCTGCTTCATGCCGCCTCTATGGATCTGACCTTGCTGAATGAGCGAAGAGCTCTTTCCATGCCGGGGGTGAGCTGTACAGTTGCTGAGCAGATCGAGGTATTGCGGGAAATTGCCGGCGAAGATGCTGTCCGGTTGATTCGCCCGGAACCGAATGAAGACATTATGGCCATCGTGAAAAACTGGCCTCGAAATTTTGATACGGAAAGGGCAAATGCCTTAGGATTCAATGCTGAATCCGACTTTCGGGAAATCGTCAAAATCTATATCGATGAAGACCTGAACAGATAGACCAAATCCAGACAAAAATCGGAATACAAGATGAGTGAGAAACTACGCAGATCACAATTGTGGTTCAACAATCCAGATGATCCGGAGATGACCGCGTTATATCTGGAACGGTATTTGAACTACGGCTTCACCCGTGAGGAGTTGCAATCGGGCAAGCCGATCATTGCGATTGCGCAGACCGGATCCGATCTTTCGCCCTGCAACCGCCATCACCTGGAATTGGCAAAGCGAGTGCGAGAGGGAATTGTTTCGGCCGGTGGAATCTGTTTCGAGTTTCCGGTGCATCCCATCCAGGAGACTGGAAAAAGGCCGACAGCTTCACTGGACCGCAACCTGGCCTATCTTTCACTCGTCGAGACATTGTTCGGATATCCAATTGATGGCGTGGTCCTCACAATCGGTTGCGACAAGACAACTCCGGCATGCCTCATGGCAGCTTCCACCGTGAATCTTCCAGCAATCGCACTGTCGGTAGGGCCGATGCTAAATGGCTGGTTCAAGGGTGAGCGCACTGGCTCGGGCACGATTATGTGGAAAGCCCGTGAATTATTTGCTGCCGGTGAAATCGATGGTGTTGGATTTACTGAGCTCGTAGCCTCCTCGGCACCGTCAACCGGATATTGCAATACGATGGGAACGGCAACGACGATGAATTCGCTTGCCGAGGCGCTTGGCATGCAATTGCCGGGTTCTGCCTCAATTCCTGCACCCTATCGTGAGCGCGGCCAAATTGCCTATGAAACCGGTCGTCGTATTGTTGAAATGGTCAATGAAGGGCTGACGCCTTCGCAGATCATGACCCGGGAGGCATTTGAGAATGCAATTGTTGTGAATTCTGCGATTGGTGGCTCCACAAATGCGCCAATCCACCTGAATGCGATTGCCCGGACCCTGGGTGTGGAGTTGAACAATGACGACTGGGAGGAACTTGGCCACAAGATACCCCTGTTGGTAAATTTGCAGCCTGCGGGTGAATATCTTGGCGAAGACTATCACCGGGCCGGTGGTGTGCCTGCTGTGGTCAACGAATTGCTGGAGGCAGGCTTGCTGCCGCATCCTTCGGCAGGCACGGCAAACGGTAAACCCATCGGTGAAAACTGTGCTGACCGAAAAGTAGAAAACCGTGAAGTCATCAAATCCTGCGCAGAACCCATTCTGGAAGATGCGGGATTCCTCAATTTATCAGGTAATCTGTTTGATTCCGCGATCATGAAAACCAGCGTGATATCAGATGAATTCCGCGACCGTTATCTGATCAATCCTGAAGATCCCATGGCGTTTGAAGGCAAGGCCGTCGTGTTCGATGGACCGGAAGATTTTCACAAACGGATCGATGATCCCGCGCTCGGCATTGATCCGCATTCAATCCTGTTCATGCGTGGTGCCGGGCCGGTTGGCTATCCGGGCGGGGCAGAGGTCGTGAATATGCGGCCGCCGAGCTACCTGCTTAAACAAGACGTGCATTCCTTGCCATGTATCGGTGATGGTCGGCAGTCGGGAACCTCCGGTTCGCCCTCGATCCTGAACGCGGCTCCGGAAGCGGCGGTTGGCGGTGGCCTGGCATTGCTGCAAACCGGAGACCTGGTTCGTGTCGATCTCAACAAGGGCGAGGTTAATGCGCTGGTCGATGCGGAAGAGTGGGAAAAACGCCGCATTGATCTGGATCAGCGCGGAGGATATTCCAAACCTGTAGATCAAACGCCCTGGCAGAAGATTTTCCGGGAAAATGCCGGTCAATTTGATGGCGGGATGGTATTGGGAGATCCAGGAGAGTTTATTGATGTTTCAGGTAAACACGTTCCGCGTAATAACCACTAGTATTGCTACCGCATTCCTGATGTTGGCATTTATCTCAAGTGCAAATGCCGTTGAAGCCGGCATGAAGATGCACGGGGATTTGGTGATTGAAAATGCCTGGATCCGCGCAGCGCCAGCCGGTGCTCCGGTTGCGGGCGGCTACATGAAAATTACCAATAAGGGACAGACCGCAGACAAACTGGTTTCGGTATCAGCTGAATTTTCGGGGATGTCTGAAATTCATGAAATGTCCATGGAAGGCGATGTCATGAAGATGCGGCCAATCGACGGTCTTGTAATCGGACCGGGCGAGACCGTGGAATTGAAGCCGGGTGGTTTTCACCTGATGTTCATGAAGCCAAAGGCGCAAGTAAAGGACGGTGACACCCACACGGTTACGCTGACGTTTGAAAACGCCGGTGTTGTCGAGATGGATATGCCGGTCGGGAAGGCAGCCGCGCACCACTGACCATTCCGATAGCAGCGTTTAGGGATTGAATTGGAATTCCCGCCTTAGGGCTGAATTAACCCAAGGTTCCTGGCTTTGGTCGGTGAGTTCGTAGACGTCCTGGCGCACCCGCTTGAGCATCAATTCGACGTCCAGGCCCTTGGCATCGATATGCTTCAGAAGCGCGGTGGTGAATGGTGAATTATCGCCATCGCCATCCAGCGCGACTTCGCCTGGTGCCGTGGCAAATCCGATCAGCAATTCACCGGATCCGGTAGAGGGCGCTGCCAAGCCACGTCCGATGAATGCCGAGCGTGAAGCTGAGAAATTACGGGCGAAACGGCGCGAGAGCGGGTTGTCACGGCAGGCATCCAGCAATGCGATGGAAATCCGGTCATTGGCGTTCATGAAGTCGAGGATGACGCCCAGATCAATTGTCTCGAAGTCGATCGCTGTGGAATCCTCCAGCTTTGCGTCTATGGGGATGAGATGGTTCTTTCCGTTAACCTGCATGGCGTGGCCCGCATAGAAAAACAGGGCAACGTCAGCGCCGGGAAGTGCCTTGACGAAGCTGCGCACGGCCATTTCCATATCGGTCTTGGTGCCATCCAGGCTGGTTATCACCTCGAATCCAAGCGATTGCAGTTTTGCCGACATGTCGGCTGCATCATTCTTGGGGTTGGGCAGGGCGGTCGTGTTCTGATATTCGGAATTTCCGAGGATCAATGCGACCCGCTTTTGGTCTTCTATGGTGATAACCGGCTCTTGTTTAGGTTCCGGTTTCGGCGGTGACGGTGCAGGATCGGGTTGCTTTTCGGCGACTTTTTCATCCGGTCCAATCACAGGAACCTGGTCGCCGCGGGTGTTTTCGACAGTTTCGCTCGGGCCAATTACGGGCACCTCGCGATAGGCGACATACCTGGAAAATGCCCAGCCTTCCATCCCATTTGAAAGCCGTACTTTCAGCCAGCGGCCATTGCTTCCCGAGACTGTCATCGAGGTGCCGGAGCGCATTCTGGCAATCTCTGAATATTTGGTACTGGGACCGATACGCAGCGACAGGAAGTTGTCGCCGGTTGTGTCCAGTCCGGTTACAAACGCCTGTCGTTCGGACATTGGCGTAACAACCGGAGGCGGCGGTGCTGCCGGAGGCTGGGCAACCTGATCGTAGCCAAGGTTGAGCTGCGTTGCGGCGAGCATCTGGTTGTATGGATAATCCTGTGAATTATTGGCAGACCAGATCGCGCGGAGGAATCTCGCGCCGGCGGTAAAGTAGCTGTCACCAGGGATGGCGCCGCTGGCCTTTAGTCGTTGCAATAAAGGTGTGGCCTGCTTGATATCAGACCATCCGAGCGAAACTGCATAAAATCCGTTGGAAGAATGAAAAACGACCGCGGTCGGGAACCTTGAAGCATAGCCTTGGGCCAAGTTGATGGCGTCCTGCGGCTGGGTGCGGCTTGCGATCGTCAGCCAACCCTTGCCGGGCCCGGGCTGCATTGAGGCGGAAGCGCCTTGCTGGAACGCAAGGCTGAAGACAATAAACAGCGCCGTCGCGAAAACGTAGAAGACTGTAATTTTTCTAGCTTGAAACATGGTTCAGATCCGGTCGGTCTAGATATTCATTTGCTGTCATTTCTTCATTTGCAAGGGTTCCACATCACCTGCGCTTGTTCAAGGTCGCAATGCATTCACCTCGAAGCGACCAGGCTGATTGCATTGTCATCAATACCGCTCAAGATAGAAAGGCTGTCGCGGAAGTGTTGTGTCAGAATACACCGCGCCGGTTGAAATGAATTCCAATATGCGTTGAAATGCCCTTTTCGTATTAAATCATATTGGAGCAGGCAAAATGAGACATTTGCGAATTGTCATTGCTGCAGGACTTGTTTCAGTATCCTGGACCCTCGGACCGGATTTTGTAGGCGCGGCGATGGCGCAATCAACCGATTCCCAGACCATAATCGAAAGTCTGGCGCCCAAAAAACCCAAAACCCGATCCCTGACGCGGTCTTTCTCCGCGCAAAAACCGGTAGAAACCGCCGATGATGCCTTTCTGAAGGCTTTACCGACGAGGGGTATCCGTATCGATCAGCGCAAGAAGCTTGATGAAATCGTCGAGAAACAGGATTTACCCAGCATCGATATCGAGATCAATTTCGACTATGATTCTGCCCAGATCAGACCGGCCTCACTGAAGGATGTTGATGCGCTGGGCGAAGCATTGACCAATGAAGCATTGGCCGATTCCCGTATTGTCTTGAACGGGCATACAGATGCTTCGGGCAGCGACGGATACAATCAGGCCCTTTCAGATCGTCGTGCTGCGGCGGTGCGTGATTACCTTATCAACAGTTTTGGTATTGCGCCCGATCGCCTGGTAGCGATCGGTTATGGCGAGGAACGGCTAAAGAACCCTGACGATCCGCTTGCCGACGAAAATCGCCGGGTTGAGGTGATCAATCTCACCAAGAGCTAGGCCACTGTCTACGACCATGAGTATTGCAATTTGACGCATCCAGAGGCTCTGGATGCTTGTATTGGGAACAAGCGAAAGTCGGCAAATCCATGCGTTTTATTGCAACCTGCATCGTCGCTCTGACATATTTAATGGGTATTTCATCGGAAGATGCCTTTGCCAATAACAGGCTAAAACGTATCATCGGTTCTGGCGTTGGCCTGGGTATCGGCGCTGCGATTGTCAATGAATTCAATAAGCAAAATCGCCGATCCAATGATGCGAGGGCAGCGTCTCGGGTAGATCCGCGGCAAAAATGGCAAGATCTCGCTCCTGTAAATGGACGCGGTACCACTGTGTGTCACACCGACCAAGCAAACTACTACTGTTTGGCGCTGAGGTGTGGACAGGGCAGGGGTCTGGAATTTGCGTGGATTTTCTCCGGGGGGTCTATTGAAAGCGGTCGCCAGGTGCCTGTTCATGTTGATGACGAACTAGTTGACACGCTCACGGTCAACGCACTCGACCCGTCATCGGAGTTGGTGTTTGCATATGAATCCGGACGTCATGAGTATCTGATGGACCGTTTAAAGGCCGGCCGGACCGTTTCGCTCACTTTCGATAGTAAATTGACGCTCTCGCTTCGCGGTTCTTCCAAGGCTTTAAACAAGACCTTGAAAATGTGCGCAAACGAGATTGGCACCGGTGCGTTGGTGGCGAATTCCGGCAACTCTTCTCCCAAACCTACCGGCGGACCTGATCTGTCGTGGCGCAAAGACGACACCGAGGAACTTTATATCGCTCGTATTCGTGATTCGGCGGTTGAACACGGTGGACCCTGCGACGTTGAGCGAGCAATCTTTGAGCAGTTGCAACGTGACATCAAGGTTGAGGTCGATCAACAGGAAATAAAGGCTGGAGAGTTTGTTTCGGTTGAATGGAGGGGCAATTCGCTCGACCAGCTTATTCCAGCCTATTTGATCGTTGCGACCGATGCGGCTGTACGCTTCAGGGGTGACGGATTTTATACGCTTATGCCCAATGCGATCGGTCCGTTCGGAATTGAATCGTTAAGGGATAAAACGCGGGCGATTGTTGCTCTATATGGCAAAGGTGCGCAAAAGGCTGGAAAGATTGAAATTGAAGGATTGCTGGCGGGCGAGATGCCGCTTGAAATGGCGGTGGTTGGTTGGCAACGCAAATGTAAGTCGGAGATTGCGGAAGTTCGTAGCTTAGGTTCGGTAGAGATCAAACCAGCGGCAACGCCGGTAATCTCAATTGTAAATCCATTAGCAGAGACAACATCAAACAGCTACTTTGTATCGCAAAACAATAGCCGGATGCTTGAGGTGGGCAATAGCGGTTTCCGTATTCTGACACCGGACCTGGCAGATGTAATACTGAATATTGATGGTAAGAATGCAAAATTCAGCAGCACTGGGCGGTTTGTTGCCGTACAAAGAAACAGTGGAATTGAAATATATGACGCCGTTGACGGCAAGATGCTGATTAGTGATGTTGATGAAGGTGGTCATTCGACCGATGCTGATGTCGCATGGATAAATTCCGATAGCTTCGTGCTAATTGGTAGGAACCGTTACGGAATTGCGAACTTGAGAAACTCCGTATTGCCTCTGAGGAGTGACCTCCAAGGCGCATATGGCATCCGCATAGAGCGTGGCTATCTTGCAGCAAATCTAAGCATAGACCTCCAAAATGACATGCTCATTTCCAGTGCGGAATCGAATTCTGAATCGTTGTATACTCGATTTTTATCGTCAATACCCTACAAGTTCGTAGAGGGCCTAAACAGCCCGATTGGCAACGAAATCGACCCAAACCATTTGGTGTCACCTGCCACTGTTTTGAATTCCTGGGAAGGTTTGAGCGATATTTGGTTTTCCCATCTTGTGGCAAGTTATTCTACATGGGGCGAAGAGAGTATTTCGATTAATGAAGCCCCCAAGAAAAGACTCATTTCATCAAAATTAGTGCAGATGGGATCTGGACAGACGAATTCCGAGCAGGACTTATTGCAAGTTGATTTGGCCCGGCGTTCCCTGAGTGCCATTTCCAACGAAGAAGGCAAAAGACCCCGTTTATCCAGCACAATACAGTCGTTCAAAGGATTGGAGCACGGTGCAATTTCAGAGCCAGTTGAGACGGCGAATGCACATATCGACTGGAATGATCCAAATGCAGATTATGATGCCCCGGAGAAATTAGGTGAGAAGACCGCACAAAGAATAGGATTGGCCATTCCAGGAGCGGATCAGATTTTTGTTGGCAAAGAGAATGGTTATCCAGGTCAATGCCAACCTGATGAAATAGGTGACCTCGGTCAATCCACAATGTTCAAAAAGGTAAGCAATGTTACTCGCTACCTTTTGGGCGAACGCGAGGTATGGATATTGCATAATAGTTGCGTTGAAGGATCAGGGGCTTTTGACTATTCAACGCTGGCTGTTTTTGACTCAGAGGACGAACAGTTCGCCCGATTTCCTGAGCTAGCGCTACCAGATAACACTATTGGAACCGGATGTGAATCGATCAAGTTTTGCGATTTTCAAACCCGGATCTTCAACAGCAACAAATTGGTGTTCTACTCCAGCCAGTCTTCCGCGGTTGCGGTATTTGATCTCGACACACATGAAGTGGTTTTCAAGAAATACAATTTGCCCCGTGGAAATGCGCTTTCAGATGTTAAAATGACAGACGACTCCAACCATCTCATCCAGCTAAACTCTGACGGATCGTTCTTCGTCCACCGCATTTACGACGGAGAAACGGTGCTTGAGGGCCGGACTGTTGATGATGAAGTGGTTGTGTGGACCCCGGATATGCGGTTTGATTCGACCGCCGAGGGTGCGCATTTTGTCAATCTTCGGTTTCCTGGCCAGATTGGCCAATATACTTTCCAGCAATTTGACTCACGCCTTCGCGTCGCGGGATTAGTTAAGCGGGTACTTTCAGGTGATTATGAGCTGCAGGCAGTGGATGTCGGCGTACCTCCCCGGCTTTCGGGTTCGCTTGATGCGGTCGAAGGCAGGATTTTGGGTGAAGTAATTCCGCAAAGTCTGGGAGATTTACGCGGCATCCGGGTTTACCAGGATGGAGTGCTCACCAATGAGGTCTTGGCGTTGGAGAGTGGCATACCAGTTGAAATCGACGTGAAACGCCTTGATGGCGCACGTTGGGTCAGCTTGGTTGCCGTTGACGAAGACGGTCTTGTCAGTCTTCCGGTCGGACGTGATCTGGGGTCCGACAGCGAGTTGGCCAAGGTGCGGCTGCTGGCAATAGGCGTTGATCAATATGATGATGAACGCATTCAAGACCTTGGATTGGCGAAAGCTGATGCCTTCACCCTTAGCGGCAGTCTCGAAAGCGCAAATGGCAAGACGATTGATCTGGTGCAGACAGACGTCTTGTCGGATAGTGAGGCTACGCCAGATGCCGTGCTTGCCGCTGCAAAGCGACTTGTAGCCGAAGCCAAACCAGGCGAACAGGCAGTGTTTTTCTTTGCGGGCCACGGTGTTAAAGGCGAGGATGGCCGCTTCTACATGGCTACCTCTGCAACTGACCCCGAAAACATTTCCGGGACGGCATTGTCATGGGATCGACTTTCAACCGTCCTGGCGAAATCAAGAGCGCGGATGACGGTCTTTCTCGACGCCTGCCACTCAGGTGCGGCGGGAACTGATTTCTTTGCCACCAATGATGATGCTGCATCTGGCATCCTGAAAAATATACCGTCAGGACTGACGGTGTTTTCTGCCTCCAAGGGTCGTGAACTATCAGAGGAGAATACAGCGCTTGGCGGAGGTCAGTTTACCAAGGCGGCCGCCAGCGTCATCGCAACTGACCGCTTGCTATACGACCTGAACCAAAATGGGGTGATAGAGGTCTCCGAGCTTTATTTGGGTGTCAAACGGCAAGTGGTGAAGCGGACGGAGGGGCGTCAAACCCCTTGGCTTGCCCGAAATCAAATGGTTGGCGATTTCGCCTTGTTCTGATTTAGTTGCACTATTCGAGCGTCGGGAACCGGAAAGTCTTAACGTGGGTAAATTCCTAATCGTATTGTTATGCCTGGGGGCGACGGTTCTCTCCATTCCCGCGGTAAGCCCATATGGCTTGAACAACTGGATCTCGCTCGCGGCCTCTTCCACGGCGTTCGTTGCGATGGCGCTCAACCAGTATCTTGCGACCAGACCCAGATTGCTGGAACCGTTATTTGGCGGACTGGACCGCATGTATCATTTCCACCGGCAGATCGGGATAGCAGCGCTTTTGTTGATCCTGGTGCATTATTTTGTCGAACCCGATTTCCGGGGGCTTCAGCTTACCGCTGAACTCAACAGCCTGGCCCGGGATGCCGGAGAGATAGGCTTTTATGGATTGATCGCACTCATTGCTCTGTCGCTGGTGAAAAGGATACCCCTGTTGGGTTGGGAAATTCCCTATAATTTGTGGCGCCAGAGCCACCGGCTGATGGGCGTATTTTTCATTTTCATCGCGTTTCACTGGTTTTTTGTAAAACGCCCGTTTGGCGGGGATGCCTTGCTTGCCAATTACCTGACGGCATTTGGTATTTTGGGAATTTTGAGCTTTCTTTACACCCAGTTCATCGCGTTCACCAAGACGCGTCTCTACAAGATTTCGAAGGTAACCAAACTGCCGGCCGCCACAGTTATCGAAGCAGAGCCTTTTTCGAAGGCGATCAAGGCGCGTCCCGGGCAATTTGGATTTCTTCACTTTGCAAAATCGGGACTGCGTGAACCGCATCCGTTTACGATTGCAGGAACAGGCAGGGATGGCTCCATACGGTTTGCGATAAAACCAAGCGGGGATTTCACCAACAGGTTACGACAAACCGCTGAAGTTGGTGACCGCATCTACGTTGAGGGCGGCTATGGCCGCTTTGTGCATTCTCGGGGTGGGGACCGCCAGATCTGGCTGGCGGGGGGTATCGGAATCACACCGTTCCTGGCGATGAGCGAAAGCCTGGGCAAGGATGAAAAGCGAAAAATTCACCTCGTGCATTGTGTGAAAAACGCCGACGAAGCCGTTGATCGCGATAAATTAATCGGAAAATCTGCCGAACTGGACAGCTTTTCCTATCATGTCCACAATTCGAAGGATGACGGAAGGATTGATGCGGCAAAACTGGTTGAAACCGTACCATTTGAGGTAAATGGCGCGGATTTGTGGTTTTGCGGCCCGCCGGGATTGCGCAATGCAATTGTCAAAGGACTGAAGAAAGCAGGCAATAAATTGCGCCGGGTTGAATTCGAGCGCTTCGAGTTTCGTTAAGCGTGTTATTGTCTTGGCCTGTGTGGGATAGCACAGTGTCTTCCGACGCGAATGGCCATATTGGGATGCGGACAATTACGTCCAAATTGCAACAGGAGTTAAGACCATGACTTCAACAAAGAAGCCAATGAAGGCAAGATCGCCGCGTCAGCGCTCCGCGCGCCTATCAATGATTGCGGTATTTACCGGGGCCGCCGTAACTGCGGGGTTTGCCGGGAGCGCACAGGCGCGAGACAATTTCAAGCCGGATGCATTTTCCAGCTACAAGCCGGATGTTGTAAACGGTGAATACATGATGAATGCGTCTGGATGTGCATCCTGTCATGCGTCGGGAAATGACCTGACTAACCTTTCCGGCGGATTGAAGATGGACACGTTCATCGGAACGTTTTTTGTCCCGAACATCTCCGCTCACAGCAATGGCATTGGCGGATGGAGCAATGCCGATTTTCTGAATGCCGTCATCAATGGTGTCGGCAAGGACGGTCGGCATCTTTACCCTGTAATGCCTTATACCTCCTATGCCGGGATGAAGCCGGAAGATGTGCTCGACATCAAAGCCTATATCGAGACACTTCCCAAATCCGACATGAAGGTAGAAAAGCACAAATTGTCGTTTCCGTACAATCTGAGCGCGACAATTTCTTTCTGGAAGCGCGGTAATTTCGATACCGCGGCCTACCAGCCCGATGATGGCAGCCAGCTCGCGCGTGGCCGCTACCTGGTTGAAAATGTCGGTGCCTGTGGTGAATGTCATACGCCACGGACAATGGATTTCGGTCTTGATAAATCGAGGCCGTTTGAAGGCGAGAAGGGTCTTACCGGCGCCGTTGCACCACCGCTTACCAAGGCACGACTTGCGTCAATAGATGAAGACAAGTTCATCAAGGGTACGCTGGTTGAAGGCAAGAAGCTCAATGGCTCGCCCATTTCTGACCCGGTGATGAAAAAGTTCGTTGCCGGTACTGCCAAGATGACCGAAGAGGATCGCAGGGCGATCCTTGCATATCTCAAAGGTCGCGAGATCGAAGCGCCAAAAATCGAAGTAACTGCAGAAAAGGCCTGTAAGGACGATTCCGTTATCAGTGCTTCATTCACAGCTACTGACGGCAATACCGATTCTGGCGACAATCTTGCTGCCCATGCAGATGATTTTGTCGGCAAATACTGCCGTAACTGTCATGGTCCGGGCGAAAGCGCACAGGGCAGTTTCCCTGCTGGAGACCTGGATTCACTTGCGACCAATGCCGCCTTTGTAACGCCTGGTGATCGCGAGAAATCGCTGCTTTACACCAGTGTTACCAGTGGCCGCATGCCTTATGGCAAGCGTCCTCCTGCTGGTGAGATAGACAAGCTTGGACAGTGGATTGATTCACTTAACGAGCCGACCGCCGCGAGCCGTGCAGTAGTTTCCAGCCAGGTTGAGCGTCAACGGCCGGTCCTGCCATGGCGGAGTTTTGCAGAGGCAGCAGTCCGAGATATTTCCGATATCAATGAAAGCGACCGTCCGTTCATCCGGTATTTTTCTTACCGGCAGCAATATAACGGCAAGCTGCCTTGTGAAGACGAAGCTGCGTTTGGAAAGCGCATGGATCTGTACAAGGCAGGCTTCCACAAGCTTTTGAATTCGCTTTCGCTTGGCAACTCGCTGATCGTTCCGGAGAACGTTGACGGCACCCAGGACCTTATGGTGCGCGTCGATATTCGCGATCTCAAATGGGATGCGGATAAATGGGACAAGGTGGTTGCTGAATATCATTTTGGATATGATCCGGATAGTGACAGCGTTCTCAAGACGCTCTCGACCGAGACGGATACGAACCTGCCAATCATGCGGGTTGACTGGTTCATGGCAAATGCGCCACGTCCGAAACTGTATCATGCATTGCTTGATCTGCCCGAGAATATCGCCGAATTGGAGAAAACGCTCGGTGTGGACGTCAATGACAATATCAAGCGTCGCCGAATTATACGCGCGGCTTTTGAGGAAGGTGCCTCCGGCGTTTCCGACCACAATCGAATGCTTGAGCGTCATGATACGCCCCAGGGTGGCTATTACTGGAAATCCTATGATTTCGCCGGTAGTCGCAACAAGCAGAGCCTGCGTCGCAATCCGCACGGACCGAAAGAAATCGAGCCGTTGGATGCTGATCTGAAGTCGTTCGAGCATGATGGCGGAGAGATGATCTTTTCGCTGCCAAACGGTCTGCAGGGTTACTATCTGTCGACGGCAGAAGGTGACCGGCTGGACAAGGGACCGACGGAAATCGTGTCGTTCCGCCAGCGCCCGATCGGCAAAGGTATTGATATCATCAATGGCCGCTCGTGCATGGATTGCCATGCTGACGGGATTATCGCAAAGCGCGACCAGTTGCGTGACTATATTGAAAAGTCACCGACATTCTCGGTCGATCAGCGTGATCTTCTGCTGGAGATGTATGTCAAGCAGGACGAACTGGATGAACACTACGCCCGCGACCGCGAGCGCTTTATCGATGCGCTGGATGCAATCGGCGCAACCGAAAAGGCACCTGACGGTACGCTCAAGAGCAAGTCGGGTCCCGGCAAGGAAGAAATCATCACCTGGTA
The DNA here is from genome assembly GCA_039030215.1 of Pseudomonadota bacterium. GTDB lineage: Bacteria > Pseudomonadota > Alphaproteobacteria > Rhizobiales > Rhizobiaceae > BOKV01. Next base: position 2,918 of record JBCCEP010000007.1, on the reverse strand, counting down.
TGCTGATCTGTATGAAGATGATCTGGATGCCGACGCCCTTGCTGCCGAATTCGACATGACGCTTGAAGAGTTCGAGCAGGGTATCCAGCGCGTTGACGACAACAAGGTACTGCGTATCGGTCTTGACTGGATAACCCAGCTCAAGGGCGGAGCAAAGGTGCCGCGTTTCGAAGTCGAGCAGCAGTTTGCTGCCCTGGTCAAACCTCTATTGGGTCTTGATCCGCTCAAAAAGGATGCCAAGGAAGACAAGTCTGCAAAGGTAGATACGCCTGAGTACAAGGATCCTGATTATCGTGATGATGCGTTCAAGGATGACGATGCCAAGAAGAAGCTGGCATTGAAAGTGAAAGTCGACAACACCGATGTGTATATCGACGAGAAGCTCTCCTTTGACGTCACGGCAACAAATGCCTGTGAGTTGCAGGTGTTCTATGTAGAGGCGGACGGCAATGTCGAAGTTGTGCCGCAGGAGATGATTGGAGCGAAGAATCTCGAGGCCGGCAAGGCTAGACGGATTCCCGATCCAGCTTCTGGAGACCTGGTCTTCGACAGTGCCGCCAAGAATGAGACGCTTCTGTTGTTCTGCCGTGAAGGCGGTTTAGGGAACCAGAGACTGTCTGCCGAACAGGCTAAGAAGCTGGCGGAAAAGTCTGGAGAAACTGCCTCACGTGGCCTGGCCATCAAGCTTTACGAAAAAGCGAAAGAAGCCGAGAAAAAGGTTGAGGCCAAAGACGGAAAGAAAGGCGGCAAGGGTACTTCCGCCATCCATATGGTAACGTTCAATGTAAGGGAACGGGACTAGAAAACAAACGCCGGGATCAAATCAGATCCCGGCGTTTCTTCTTCAAGAATAGTTGATACACGAATATAATTTACGTTGGATACAAGAAGGTTTCCCATGCATCCCTTCAATTTTTCTGCGAAGCATATTATAGATTCCATTGTCTGTGTTTCTTTCACAGTCTGGGGACCAGGAATTTAAGCCAATTCCATGCATAACCGGTCAAATTTCATGCGAATGCGCTGAGTGCGCGAGGCTTTGGGCGAAAGGCAAGCATAATGAAACCAACCCTGATTCTCGTTGGTGCCGACAAAGGCGGCGTTGGCAAAACCACGACTTCGCGGGCGCTGCTCGATTTTCTGCAGCGGCGCAACATCCTGGCCCGCGCATTTGATACCGAAGATCCGCGTGGAACGCTGCACCGGTTCTATCCGGGTATTACGGAAATCATCGACCTGGAGGAAGTCTCGGATCAGATGAAGGTGCTGGATACGATGGATTCAGCAGCAGTGAAGGTCACGGTGGTCGACTTGAAGGCCGGCGCAATGTCTGATGCACTTGAAACGTTCGAGAATATCGGTGTGCTTGAAGCAGCGCGGAACGGGCAATTTAGCCTGGCGCTTATCCATGTGGTTGGACCTTCCATCGCGTCACTGGACGAGATGGGTGAGGTAGCGAAGTACACCAAGGACATTTCCTATATCATCGCCCGGAATTTCATCAATGAAACCAATTTCTTCGAGTGGGATGCGAAGACGTTCAAAAAGTATTTTGCCGGGTTGTCAAACGCGCGTGAGATCGATGTTCCGAAACTGAATGAGATGGCCTATGAACAGGTTGACCTTGCAGGCGTAACCTTCTCCGACTTTATCTCGAACAAGAAAGCCAATGGTGATGATGGCAGTTTCTCGTTCGTGCTTCGCGGCTATGTTCGAAAGTGGATCCAGGATCTCGACGTCGAGTTTGAAAAACTGGAGCTGATCAAGTCGATTATCGAAGAAACGCGATCTGCCTCTCGCAATGGAAGTGATGAAGGCGAAAAGTCCGGTGAATAATTTCGGGCAATCTGACTAACAGCCGGGGAGGCGATGATCGACTCCCATATCTATATCATCTGTTCGGACAAGGCGCGTAACGGCAAGACGTTGTTTGCGCGCCTTTACGCTGACCGGCTATCGCTTTCAGGCAATAACCGACTGCATGTATTCGATACCGACTATCCCCATGGTGGCATTGCTTCCTATTTCCCGGATGATCACGACATTATCGATCTGAGCCGTACGCAGGATCAGGTGCAGCTGTTTGACACGATGATCGGTGGAAAGGGGATCAACTATGTTGTGGACCTTCAAGCCAGCCTGCTAACCCAATTCTTCTCGATATTTCATGATATCTCATTCGATACCGGTGCGCGGGAAGCCGGGACCGGGGTTGTCGTCTATTTCATCGTGGACCGGTCTCTAAACTCTATCCATGAAGCCGAAAAGGTTCGTGCGAAATTGCGATGCAGCGAATTTGTGCTTGTCCACAACGAGGCAATTGGTAATGCGCTGGCCATTCCGGGTGCGGTTGAAGAATATGAGGATATCGAAAAAGACCGTGATCTACTATTCCCGAAGCTCTCCGACGAAACACTGGCCCTTGTGGAAAGTGCCGAGTTTTCATTTTCAGATTTCATTGCCGGAAATTCCGAGGATTTGCCGATTGAGATTCGGCGCGAATTGTGGTTGTTCCTCGAAATGATCTACAATCAAAGGAGGGTAGGCGGCTCAGAAACTGTGCACCTAATCTAGATATTTTCAATTCCATTTGATTCTCAAATTCAATCCCCAAAAATATTGCGGGATGAAAACTCGATCCTGAGAAAATTATGAAAAAATTCATTGTGACTACGACCATCAACAAGCCGACGGAAGCAGTCAGGCGATTTGATGCTCTTGCGGATTGGACGTTGATCGTTGTTGGCGATCAAAAAACGCACGAACCCTATGAATTGAAGAACGGCATATACCTTACGCCAGCAGAGCAAGAAAAGCTGGCGCCAGAGCTTTCTGATCTCATTGGTTGGAACTGCATGTGCAGACTGCAACATGCGCGGCCACCACACTCTAGCGCCCAAAAACCGAACTGTCTTGGA
>JBCCEP010000006.1:0-28509 GCA_039030215.1 Pseudomonadota bacterium | reverse complement strand
GACAGTTTTAAATGCCGCAAGACCCTGACCGCAAATGGCAAGGATTATGTCTATTATTCCTTGACTGAGGCGGAAAAAAACGGTCTTGACGGCATCTCGAAACTTCCTTTTTCGTTGAAGGTAATCCTCGAAAATCTCCTGCGCTTCGAAGATGGCCGTTCGGTAACTGCTGACGATATCCGTGCCGTTGCTGCCTGGCTCGATACCCGGGGCAGTGACGAAAAGGAAATCGCCTACCGTCCGGCGCGCGTCTTGATGCAGGACTTTACCGGCGTCCCGGCCGTTGTTGATCTCGCTGCAATGCGCGATGCGACGCTCGAGCTTGGCGGCAATACAGACGTGATCAATCCGCAGGTGCCGGTTGACCTCGTCATTGACCACTCGGTCATGGTCGACTTTTTCGGCAAGTCGGATGCATTCAAACGCAATGTTGATCTGGAATATGAACGAAATGGCGAACGTTACACCTTTCTGAAATGGGGCCAGCAGGCATTTGACAACTTCCGCGTCGTGCCTCCGGGAACCGGCATTTGCCACCAGGTAAATCTGGAATATTTGTCTCAGACAATCTGGACCCGTGAAATCGACGGACAAACAGTCGCCTATCCAGATACGCTGGTTGGCACTGATTCCCACACGACCATGGTAAACGGCCTTTCCGTACTTGGCTGGGGCGTTGGTGGTATCGAGGCTGAAGCCGCCATGCTCGGCCAGCCGATCACCATGCTGATCCCGCAGGTCGTCGGTTTCCGCCTCGATGGCAGCCTGCCCGAGGGTACAACCGCAACCGACCTGGTCTTGACGGTTACGCAGATGCTCCGGGCAAAAGGCGTAGTTGGAAAATTCGTCGAGTTTTATGGATCGGGGCTTTCCCATCTGTCACTGGAAGATCAGGCCACCATTGCCAACATGGCGCCGGAATATGGTGCGACATGCGGCTTCTTTCCGATCGATGATGACACGATCTCCTATTTGACGGCGACCGGACGCGAGAACGATCGCATTGCACTCGTAAAGGCCTATGCACAAGCGCAGGGCATGTGGCGCGCTGACGATACGCCCGACCCGACATTTACCGACACATTGGAGCTTGATCTTGCCACCGTGGTTCCTTCCATCGCTGGTCCAAAGCGGCCACAGGACAGGATCGCACTTGCCGACGCCGCGCCGGCATTCGCCAAGGCGATGGAGACCGAGTTCAAGGCCTATGCAAAACCTGTCCGTTTCCCGGTTCAGAACCGCAATCATGACTTGGGCAATGGCGACGTTGTGATTGCCGCGATAACATCCTGCACAAATACCTCCAATCCATCCGTATTGATCGGCGCCGGGTTGCTGGCACGCAAGGCCCGCGAAAAGGGCCTGTCGGTCAAACCCTGGGTCAAGACGTCCCTGGCACCCGGGTCGCAGGTGGTGACCGACTATCTCGACAAGGCCGGGCTCATGTCAGACCTGGACGCATTGGGCTTTAATCTGGTGGGCTATGGTTGCACCACTTGTATCGGCAATTCCGGTCCGCTTCCGGTGGAGATTTCCGAGACCATCAACCAGAATGACCTGGTCGCCTGCTCGGTACTGTCCGGTAACAGGAACTTTGAGGGCCGCGTCAATCCCGATGTACGGGCCAACTATCTGGCCTCACCGCCACTGGTTGTCGCCTATGCAATTGCTGGGTCCCTGAATGTGGATTTGACACGCGAGCCCCTGGGAACAGCAGAAGACGGCACCGATATATATCTTCGCGATATCTGGCCGACATCGAAGGAGATCGCCGATCTTATCCGCACCTCCGTCACCGAGGAGATGTTCAAGAAAAGATATGGAGATGTGTTCAAGGGAGATGCGGGCTGGCAGAAGATTAACATCACCGGCGGTTCGACCTATGACTGGTCGGACTCATCGACTTATGTCCAGAACCCTCCTTATTTCGAGGTCATAACGATGGATCCCGAGCCCATCTCTGACATCGTCAATGCGAGGATTCTGGGGCTGTTCCTGCATTCGATCACCACCGACCACATCTCTCCGGCGGGATCGTTCAAGGCCGACACACCAGCGGGTAGTTATCTGACCGATCGGCAGGTTCGGCCCGTGGATTTCAACTCCTACGGTTCAAGACGCGGTAATCACCATGTAATGATGCGCGGCACTTTCGGAAACATACGAATCAAGAACCAGATGCTTGAGGATGTTGAAGGTGGATTTACCCGCCACTGGCCATCCGGAGAGGAGATGCCGATTTACGATGCCGCCATGCGTTATCACGAGGAAAATGTCCCGCTGGTTATTTTTGCCGGCAAGGAATACGGCACCGGATCGTCAAGGGACTGGGCCGCAAAGGGCACACGGCTCCTCGGTGTGCGAGCCGTAATCGCTGAATCCTTCGAGCGTATTCACCGTTCGAACCTTGTCGGCATGGGCGTGCTTCCGCTGGTCTTTTCCGAGGGGGACAGTTGGGAGTCTCTGGGTATCACCGGCAGCGAGGAAGTATCGATTTCCGGCTTGGCAGAATTGGAACCACGACAAGAGCTGGAAGCCGAGATCCGCTTCGACGGCGGTTCTGTCAAGAAAATTACGCTGCTCACCCGCATCGATACGCTGGACGAGCTGGACTACTACAGGTCCGGCGGCATTCTTCAATATGTGCTGCGCAATCTGAACAAGCAGGCAGCTTAGGCATAATTCAGTTCGATGAAATGTGCTGATTCCGCCGGCAAATTTGCCGGCGGTTTCATTCACATCTAGGTGTCACACGATAGTGTCACCTGAACGTGAGTCGCATTTGAAGGGGCATCCAACTATTTTTGTGGTATCGAATATACCCGATCCATGACCTGAATGGCTTCGAATGAAGGCTGTGGATGATCTACTATTCACAGTGAGGAAAATTTTTGTCTTCTCTACTAAATTCCAGAAACTGGGCCGCCACGCTGGTACTGTGCGGCACCTCTTTATTTTTGTCAGCAAACAATTCCTTAGCCGCCGAAATAACTCAGCCTAGCGGTGTGGTGGAGCTGTTCACTAGCCAGGGCTGCCACTCATGTCCGCCGGCAGACAGGGTGCTGCATTCCCTGGCCGAAGAAGGTGATACTCTGGCATTGGCCTGGCATGTGGATTATTGGGACTATCTTGGCTGGAAGGATACGTTCGGCAGTCCCGATTCAACCAAACGCCAGCAGGCATATGCGCGCAGTTTTGGCAATCGCAGTGTCTATACACCCCAGGCCATCATAAACGGTCATACCGACATTGTCGGCTCCAAGGGCAAGATTGTCGAAGATACGCTTCACAAATATGCCGGAACGAAAAAGGGCTTGAGCGTCCCGATTGACGCCAGCATTTCCGACGGCATGCTCAAGATCCGTATCGATGCTGCACCTGCAGCAAAGGACGCAACCCTCTGGATGGTCTACTATGACAATGTTCGAGAGGTAGAGATTAGCCGGGGTGAAAATCGCGGCAAGAAGCTGCGCTATGCAAATATCGTACGCGATATGGAGATGATTGGCATGGTGCACGAGCAGACATTGCAGACTGAATTTGCCCTGAAGGATGTTGGTCGTCGCGGCCATGAATCCTGCGCACTCATCCTGCAAAAGACGAATAAGGACGGCACCCCGGGCGCTATTATCGGTGCAGCATTCATCCAGGACCTGACGTCATAAAAAAACGGCCGGCACAATGTCCGACCGCAGTATATGGGGATTGAATTGCACTCTGTAAGTTGGTCCGATCTGCCGGCCCTGGGGGCTGGGGGGCTGAAAAACCAGGTTCGACAAACCGGACCGTCTGAGGCAACACAGGCAAGATGTCGGTCAACTTGGCCAAGTCGATGACTGAATTGGGGCAACTTCGTGAATTCTTTCTGACCGTTAATGGTGACTTGCCGCAATTAGCGAAATATTACCTTACGTAAGCTATCTGATCCCTGCTCTTGCTGATCTTCAATCTGAATACTTGTAGGCGTCAATCTCTTGCCAATTGCGCAATTGCGCCGCATGATGCTGGTGAAATTATCAGGAGTTGTGAGTATGACGGAGTATTCGGAGGATAGCGAGCCAGTGAGTTCCGCTGGATGGTCTGACAATGTCGTTCAGCTTCATCCGGCCCGAAAAAAGCAAACGATGGAAATCGTTTCTTTCGATCGACGCGAACTGGATCAAATTTTACGAATTTATGGTTTCAAGGTTTCAGACGGCGAATGGCGTGATTATGCAATCGATATGCTGAAGGACCGCGCAGTCTTCTCAGTATTCCGCCGAACAGCTGAAGTTCCCATGTTCATGATTGAGAAAAGACCGAAAATGGCGCGCAAACAGGGCGCCTATTCGATCATCAACGCGTCCGGCCAAATCCTCAAACGCGGACAGGAACTTGCGAAAGTGCTCAAATACTTTGAGCGCAAACCTAAATTGGTTTCCGTGTAAACCGGCGTTCTGACGGGACCAGGTCGGACCGGATGTTATAAAGGGTGCCGTCTAGCCTGGTTCATCGGGATGCGTGCTATCGCCTTCACCAAGCGGCAGCTGCATGATTTTGGTATCAAGCCATTTGCCGAACTTGTACCCACTTGCCCGCATTGAGCCGCAATCCTCAAATCCGCAACGCCGATGCAGGAAAACCGATGCGGGTTCCGGACCACCAATCACCGCAAACATTTGCCTGAATCCCAGCTCCGTGCACTGGTCGATTAACTGCAGGAGCAACTGCTTGCCCAGGCCCTTCCCGCGCGCATCTGGCGCCATGTAGATCGAGTTCTCTACAATAAATCGGTAGGCAGGTCGTGTTCTGAAAGCCGATGCATAGGCATAGCCGACGATCTCGTCTCCCGTCTCGCCGACAATAAAGGGATAGCCGTTTGACGTGATCTCTTCAAAACGCCTGGTAATTTCAGCTAGGTCTGGCGGAACAAGTTCATAGGTGGAAATGCCGTTTAATACGGATTCCGAATAAATCTCCGTAATCGTCGGCATGTCCTTTATAGACGCTGGTCGTATGATGAAGTCGTCAGACACGGCTTGCTTTCGTGATTCCTGCTGGATAGCTGCAAATATATTTGCAAACAAAAAGGGCGGCCACCAGGACCGCCCGTTTGTCTTATGGTCTGTTGCTTATTCCCGGTTTCCAAGAAAATGCAGCAGGAACATGAACATGTTGATGAAGTCGAGATAGAGCGCCAAGGCTCCCATAATGGCAGTACGTCCCATCATTGTTTCGTCTGCAGCAACAACGTCATACATGTTTTTGATCTTCTGTGTGTCGTAGGCAGTCAGTCCTGCAAAGATCAGAACGCCAATTGCCGAAATCGCAAATTGCAGCGCTGTGGATTGCAGAAACAGGTTTACGAGCATCGCAATGATCAGCCCGAACACACCCATGATCAGGAAGGATCCCATCGCAGACATGTCACGTTTGGTTGTGTAACCGTAAAGACTCAGCGCACCAAAGGCGGCAGCGGTGACGAAAAACGTCTGCGTAATCGAGGTTGCTGTATAAACCAGGAAAATCGTCGACAATGACACGCCAACAAGCGCCGAAAATACCCAAAAGGTAATTTGCGCGGCGGCGACGCTCATCGAATTTATTCGAAACGACAGGAAGAACACCAGCGCCAGCGGTGCCAGCATCACGACCCACTTCAAGGCACTCGTATAAATCGCCGCACCAAACGCCGTAAGCTGTCCGTCGCTTACTGCCAGATTGAATGTCGTCAACGCGGCAATACCCGTGAACGCCATGGCCAGCGCCATGTAATTATACACGCGCAACATGTAGGCGCGTAATCCTTCATCATAGACCGCATCCGACCGACCAGCGGTCGCAGCATGACGGCCGATATTGTTTTGATAGTCAGCCATGTGGCTTTCTCTCCAGTTTGATTAGGTAAAACTCAAGCTCCGCCAGCCGGATGGCTACGGAGACCCGGAGCTAATATGGTGCTTTCGCGCAAAAACGGCAACCCCCGAACAATCCGATTTTGGCGAATTTGGTAAAGAATTTCAGCGTGTTTGCACGATTTTTCGCGAATTTCGCCCTAGAGTTCGCGCAGCACCGGCGCCACCTTGTGACCAAGGATACGCCAGGTTCCGGCCAGACCGAGCCCGATTGTCACCGCCAGGGCGATTGAAATCATGGTCAGGGCCACGCCAGGCGCAAATACGGCCGGAAACTCCATGATTTGCGTAATGACGAACCAGGCCGCGATTCCGCCTGCGGCCATGGCAAATATCGCGGTGACAAACCCCAACATCGCATATTCGAGCACGAAGGTCCGAATGAGCGTTGCCCGCCTGGCACCCAGCGTCTTCAAAACAACCGAATCATGCAGACGCGCCTGGTTCCCCGCCGCCAGCGCGCCGGCAAGAACCAATAACGAGGCAACAAGCGCGACCGAAGATGCCGCACGAATTGCTGTTGCCAGCTGGCCGATCAACGTGTTCACGGTGTCGATCGCATCACGCACGCGCACGCTGGTCACCGTCGGAAATGCCTTGGTTACCTCTCGAAGGATCTTTCCGTCCCTGGCCCCGTTTGAAACTTCTCCATCCGCCGACACTTCATCGTTCAATGTCAGGGTCGACAACCATCCATGCGGCGCTCCGGCGAAGGTATTGGGCGAAAACACCATGACGAAATTTATCGAAAGCGTTTCCCATTCCACATTTCGCAGATTGGCAATTTTTGCTTCGATTGGCCGCCCCAGCACATTGACGGAAATCTTGTCACCGATCTCGAGACCAAGCTCTCCAGCCTCCTCTGCCGCAAAGGAAACAAGCGGCTCACCCGAATAATCCTCAGGCCACCATTCTCCAGCTGACAAGGTAGAGTTTTCCGGCAGGTTTCGCGCATAGGTGATGCCGCGATCCCCGCGCAATACCCATTGTCCTTCTTCCGTCTTGTATTCCTCCGACGGAATACCTTTCAAGGCCGTCACCCGGCCGCGCAACATTGGCACCGAGAAGACCTTTCCATCCGGCGAAAGTTCGGCAAGCTTTTGCGTAAACGGATCAATCTGGTCGCTTTGAATATCGACAAAGAAAAATGCCGGTGCCTGCTTTGGAATATTGGAACTGACCTGCTGGCGCAGACTTCCGTCAATCAGGGTCAGCGCACAGATCAGCGCCAATCCCAGACCGAGAGACAGGACGACTGATGGCGTCAGCGATCCGGGCCGGTAGATGTTGCCGATCGCCATTCGCAATTCAGTACTTTTCACCGGCGGCAGTTTCCTCGCCGCCCACTGAATGAGCGCCGAAACGGCACGCAGCAGGACAAACGCAAAGGCAATCGCAGCAATGAAAATCCCCGCTATGCGCATATTGCCCGAAAAAACGATGGCGATTGAAATCAGTGAGGCCAATCCGGCGATCATCATCGCGAGATATATCGGGCGCGGCAGCTGCCTGACCTCAAAGCCTGAGGATCTGAACAAGGCAGTCGCTGGCGTCTCCCTTGCCTTGCCCAACGGCCAGACCGCGAAAATAAAGGCGGCCAGCAGTCCGTAGACCGCACCCAGCGCAAGCGAAAACCCGTCGAAAATACCGGTCGAGGCAACCGGAATGAGACCGCGTAACGCTTCGCGCGCAATCAACGGCATCGCCATTCCAAGCAAAAGCCCGCCGGCAATGCCGGCCAATGCGAGCAGAATGATCTGGATCAGATAGGTCTCGAATATAAAGCTTCCCGGCGCGCCAAGGGATTTGAAAGTCGCGATTACATTTCGTTTGGTCTCGAGATAGGCACGAACGGAGTTTGCGACCCCGACGCCGCCAACAATCAGTGCCGTAAGCCCGACCAGCGTCAGGAACTGGCTGAAGCGCTGAATGTTTCGCGACAGTGCCGGCGCTGCATTTTCACGCGATCTGATCCGCCAGGAGGCTTGAGGAAATTGATCACCAATATCATCGATGAAACTCTTGACGCCGGCCTCGGATGCATCATCCAGACGGACGCTCAAAATCGATCGATAAAGCGAACCTGGCTGAACCAGGCCGGATTGCTCCAGACCTGCTGAACTGATCAGGAGCCGCGGTCCGAAACCCAGCCCGCCGGACAAGCGATCGGGCTCGTTTTCTATTTCCCCGACAATTGTGAAGGATTGGCTGCCGACGTCGATAGTGTCACCAACCGAGATGGAAAGGCGTTCAAGCAACAACGGATCCGCCCAGGCCTGGTCCGACCCCAACTGATCAAGCCGGATCGGAATTTGGTCATCCGTAGAGTTCCCGGAGCCCTGACCGGTAAGTTCCCCGTATAGGGGGTAGGCATCGTCGGCCGCCTTTAATTCGACCAGGGTTTGATCTTCGCCTTCAGGAAGCCTGGCCATCGCCCGCATGGTTACGCTTTGCGAAATTGTTCCACGCGCCCGGCCAAACTCGATGGCAGGATCAGAGACATTCTGTTGGACAACGCTAAGTGCAACATCGCCGCCCAGAATCGCCTGACCTTCGGAAGCAATGCCGCGCGAGATCGATGCGCCGACGGAGTTAACACCGGCAATTGCTCCGACACCCAGCATGATACAGGCAAGAAAGATGTAAAATCCTGACAATCCGCCGCGCATCTCACGTACGGCAAATCGCAGGGCAAGCATAAAGCCCGGAGTGGAAGCACCGGCAGTCCCTTCGGCGCTCTGCTTTCCGACAAGACTGCCATTCAGCGCCGCACTATTACCGCTTTCCTCGATTCCAGCCCGCATCGGTCATGCAGCTCCGCTCTTGGCGCGCGCCCGCTTCGGTTTGCTTTCAACCTCGGGTTTGGATTGGCGACCGTCGCTCTCAATCTTCCCCGCCCGCACCCGCAAGACGCGTTCGCATCGTTTGGCAAGGCTTGTGTCATGGGTGACGAGAACAAGCGTCGTTCCGCGTTCAGCCTGTTTGGAAAACAGGATATCGGCGACCTGGTTGCCCGTCTCGCCGTCGAGGTTTCCGGTCGGTTCATCCGCAATCAGGATCAACGGATCGGGCGCAAGGGCCCGCGCAATTGCCACGCGTTGCTGTTCCCCACCGGACAATTGACCGGGATAATGGCTCTGGCGATTTCCTAGCCCGACGGATTCCAGCTCTTTTGCAGCCTTCTCAAATGCATTGGATTCACCGGCAAGCTCCAACGGGACGGCAACATTTTCAAGCGCCGTCATGTTCGGGATGAGATGAAATGACTGGAAGATGATCCCGATCGATCTGCCGCGAAAGGACGCCAGTGCATCCTCGCTCATCTCGGTAAGGGACTGGCCGCCGACTTCCACCAGACCGTAATCGGCACGTTCCAGACCAGCCATGACCATCAGAAGCGTGGATTTACCCGAACCAGATGGCCCAAGGACAGCAACCGCCTCGCTCTCATTGATCTGCAGATCAATACCGTCAAGAACCCTGACCTTCGATGCACCTTCGCCGAGCGTCAGTTGAACATCGTTGAACTTGATAATCTGGGTATCACGCACGCTTCGTTCCTAATTGGTTGTACATCTTGCTCCACGGCCCTAATTCAGCCTCATGCAATATTCACGGCTTGAGCGTGCCCGGTTCATATGGTGCCTGTAACGCCGATGACAATGATCGATTGTAGCTTGATAGTGTGAAATACTACCTGCAACGTTAAGATTGAGAGAAAATTATGTCGAAAACCATTTCAGTCTGTTTCGCTGCCCTGCTATTTCTGTTTGCCGGACTTCAGGGTGTGCTGGCAAGCCAGAAAAACATACTGATTTTAGGCGATAGCCTTACGGCTGGTTATGGCCTTCCACCCGGGCAGGCTTTTCCGGATCGTTTGGGTGAAGCCCTTCGCCAGTCGGGTATACAGGTTAACATCATAAATGCAGGCGTATCTGGCGATACGACGGCGGGCGGACTGGCGCGTCTTGATTGGTCGGTACCGTCCGATGTTGATGGTGTAATTATCGAATTGGGTGCAAATGACGGATTGCGCGGGATCGACCCCCGAGTAACAAAAGCCAATCTGGACGCAATCATAACCCGGCTAAAAGACAGGAATATCCCGGTTCTCCTGACCGGAATGCTGGCCCCGCCGAACATGGGCAGCAAATACGGAAATGCTTTCAAGGCGGTCTTTACTGACCTGGCCAGGAAACATGACGTTCCGCTCTATCCGTTCTTTCTCAAGGATGTCGCGACCGTCAAACAGTTAAACCAGCCAGACGGTATTCATCCCAATGAGGCAGGTGTCGCGGTAGTCGTCAGAAATATTACGCCGACCGTAAAACAGTTTATTGCTTCAATTCCCGATTAGACAGGTCATAGATAAAAACCTATTGAGCACACAAACTAATTGCTTGCCGACAAACCTGCACCGTGATTCTCTGGCTGCAGGGAAACTGATTCGAGGTGACCGCAAATGCCGCGCTTGTTTACCGCTATCGAAATACCCAAGGACACCGCACTTTCTCTGTCAATGCTACGGGGTGGATTGCCGGGAGCAAGATGGATTGATCCAGAAAACTATCACATCACACTGCGCTTTGTCGGCGATGTCGATGGACTAATGGCCGAGGAAATTGCCAACGGCCTTGCCAGGATAAACCGTCCGCCACTCCAGCTTCGTCTTAGCGGTCTTAATGCTTTTGGCGGCAACAAGCCGCACTCCGTACATGCATGCCTGCAAAAATCCAGGCAATTGCGGGACCTCTATGCCGAACAGGAGCGAATTGCACAGAGAGTGGGTTTGAAACCCGAGGGTCGGAAATTCATTCCCCATATCACCCTTGCCAGAACCAGGGGCGCCAAGGGACCGGATGTTGCCAAATATCTGGCTTTGCGCGGCAGTTTCTCGACATTGCCCTTCACCGTAAATCGCTTTGTTCTTTATTCATCCAGGTCTTCTGTTGGTGGCGGGCCATATGTCATCGAACAGGAATATCCCTTGGTGGCAAAATCACGGTCGCCCGGAACTTGGGATGATCTGGATCACGCCTCAATTATATAGAATATTATTCTTCGCACGAAATAACTAATAAATATCAATTGCTTAATGTGAATTAAATCTTGTTGTAACTGTTAACCACGATTGACGCTTTATGGTCACCCAGGCCGGATTTACCGCTGAAAACACTAGTGGATTCGGACCGCAAATTTGAAATCACCTGTCCTAATCGCCATTTAGGAGGATGTAGGAGGTAGTTTATGGGGCAAGTATTAGAAGGCGAAATTTTAACGGAAGACCCTGAAACCGGCGAAAATGCTGCTGGCAGCAAAAAGGCTCGCGCGGATGAACGCAAGGTTCGGGATAAATTTTGGAAAACCTTCAGGAAAGCCGCTGATAAAATTCCCTTCAGTGAAGATTTGGTGGCCAGCTATTACTGCGCGCTTGATCCACAAACCCCGCATCGAACCAAAATGGTTCTGATCTCAGCGCTTGCCTATTTTGTGCTGCCCTTGGACTGGGTACCCGATTTCATCCTGGGTGTCGGTTTTACCGATGATATCGCAGTTCTGACTGCTGCTATTGCAGCAATCCGTTCCTCCATGACACCAGCTCACTATGCCGCCGCCCGTGCCGCATTGGATGACAGCGACGCTCAGAAAGATAATCCCAAATAAATCAAGGCTTTGGCTAGAAACGACCCGAATCGATCGCCGGATCGTCCTCCAATGCCGATCTAAGGCGTTTAAATGCCAGTCTGATCCGTGATTTTACCGTGCCAATCGGCAATCCGGTCTCCTCCGCAATCTGGCTGTGGGATAATCCAAGAAAAAATGCCATGCGGACAATTCCAAATTGCTCAGCCGGCAATTCCGACATGGCACTCCTCAGCAATGCCTCACGTTGAACCATGTCAATTCCGGCATCCGGAAGTGGCTCCGGCTCCGGGGTCAGGCTCGGATCCGTCATGTCCATTTCACCCGACCGATCACGTCTGGCATGATCGATTCGCCGGTTTCTGGCGATTCGAAACAACCAGGTCGAAAGATTGGATTTTGACGGATCAAACATTCCGGCCTTGTGCCAGAGCGTAAACATCACTTCCTGCGTAACCTCTTCAGCTTCACCCGTATCCAGGCGGAGCTTACGCATATACGCATTGATTCGCGGCGCGAAGTGGTCAAACAGCAGTCCAAAGGCTTCCGTGTCGCGGGCATTTGCAATTTTGCCCGCCAATTCTGCCATTTGTTCCCCACTCAGATTTGAATTACCCACTGACATAAGTGTCTTTTGTTACTCGATTTTCTCTTTTCCGGCACCAGAAACTGCCATTTACTACCGACAATGTCCTATCTTGTGACGAAAAAGAAGTCTCATTTGCCCATTTAAAGTCAAACTCTTGCCCATATTTTCTCTCAATCAAAGGGGGCAATTGCAAAATTGCTGTCTTGCCGGACAAAGAAGGCCCTGTTTCTTAAAAATGTTCACGGTTTGGTAACTGACCATAAAGCATCTTTAGAGGGCACAATTTTGTAACTGAGCAGGCTTGCGTCATCGCAGCCTAGATGTAAAAGGCTATGGTGGCCTGCATCCGGCAGGAGATTTGAGTAGATGAAAAATTGGCTGGAAATCATGAAAACTGGTTCGATCGGAATGTTATTCACTCTGGCGCTGACCGGCACAATTGCTGCAGCGCCCGTAAATGCGCAGGCGCCGACGCGTATTAAGCAGAACAAGGACTGGGGGTCCTACAGCCACCAGACGGACAACGGCAAGACATGTTACATCCTGTCGATGCCAAAAGACAAAGCCCCGGCAGATCGCGACCATGGAGATGTTTTCTTCATGCTGGCGCAGCATCCAGGGCAAAATACCTCATTGGAACCGCAATTTGTCGTCGGCTATGCCTTCAAGGACGATTCACAGGTTACCCTTGATATAGACGGCAAGAAATTCGCCATGTTCACCCGCGGAAACAATGCCTGGATGGAGAACCCGGCAGAAGAGCCAATGGTTGTCGAATCAATGCGTGCAGGTTCCTCCATGTCTCTTTCCGGCGAGTCCCGGCGCGGAACACAAACAAAATATTCCTATTCTCTTTCAGGCGTGACTGCATCCCTGAACGATATTCAGGAATGTAACTAAACATCGGTTCCAATACGGAACACGCTACCGGCAAAGTTCAAACGGCAGCAGGAATTGGCCCGGCCCGTCCCTTGATACGACAGGCCGGGCCCTTTATTTTGTCGGGCAAGCATTGTTTGCTCATGGTCGCCGAAAATCGCTTGGGGGTCATATACGCTTAATGATGCCAAGCAGAACATTTCGAATGCAACCCGCTGCCAGAAGGTTTCCGATAGCCCGGAAATGACCAATGCCTCACACGATTGATCTGACCACTCGGCATTCCAAAGAATCATCGGCGATAAAAAACGTGCCGGATTCTTCGAAAACGCCTTTGGTCGGTGTTTTGCAGGCCGAATTGGCAGATAAACTGGCCGATATCGGAATTCCCGAACGTCAGACCCGAATGCGTGCCTCCCAAATTTGGCATTGGCTCTATGTCAGGGGCGTTTCGGATTTTGGCGCCATGCGCAATATTTCAAAGGATCTTCGCGGCAAACTCGACGAGCTTTTCACGATTGAACGCCCGGAAATTACCAGCGAACAGGTATCCGATGACGGCACCCGCAAATGGCTGATGCGCTTCCCTTCTCGGGGCGCCGGCAAACCGGTTGAGGTCGAGACGGTCTACATACCTGAGGAAGGTCGGGGCACCTTGTGTGTCTCCTCCCAGGTCGGATGTACGCTGACCTGTTCCTTCTGTCACACCGGAACACAGAAGCTGGTTCGAAACCTGGGCGCCGACGAGATCCTCGCACAGCTCCTTGTTGCACGCGATCAGTTGGGAGATTTTCCGGCAGCCGATACACCCCAGGGGGCAATTGTACCGGCCACCGGCCGCAAGATTTCCAATATTGTCATGATGGGCATGGGCGAACCGCTTTACAATTTTGAGAATGTGAAAGACGCCTTGTTGATCGCAGCAGACGGCGATGGCCTCTCCCTGTCTCGGCGCAGGATCACGCTTTCAACATCCGGTGTTGTGCCGTTCATTGAAAAGACCGGTAGCGATATAGGCTGCATGCTCGCTATTTCCCTGCATGCGGTGAATGACGAATTACGCGACGAACTGGTACCCATCAACAAGAAATACCCGCTTGCCGATCTGATTCAGGCCTGCCGCGAATACCCAGGCGCAAACAATGCCAGGCGGATCACGTTTGAATATGTCATGCTTAAAGGCATCAATGATTCGCTTTCTGATGCCAAGGAACTGGTTCGACTGCTCAAGGGAGTACCGGCAAAAATCAACCTCATCCCGTTCAATCCGTGGCCAGGCAGCAACTATGAGTGTTCGAGCTGGGAGCAGATCGAGAAATTTGCCGATTTCATCAATGACAATGGCTATGCTTCCCCTATTCGCACGCCGCGCGGACGCGATATTCTGGCGGCATGCGGTCAGTTGAAGTCTGAATCCGAACGGCTGAGAAAGTCTGACAGACTAGCCCTGGAAGCGATGATGATCGCCGGCCACGGTGAATGACATATCAAGCATTCCGCGGTAAAACGAAAGCAGGATCATGCAGTTACTCGGTCACCTGATTGTAAGGCTGGTTTCTGTCACCTTTGCATTATTTCTGGGAATACTCTCTGCTACGATGTTCCTTTCGCTCGGCATTGTCCGCGATGTTGTCGACCCTGCAATGCAGTTTCATTTCGATACCGGGGCGGATGGCTTCCTCATCCCATTGTTCGGACTGATAGCAAGCCCATTCGTTGCTGCAGCCGTAATGGCACCAGCGCTTCTGGTCATTGCCTTTGCCGAATTGATGCGCTGGCGCGGCATGATCACCAACCTGCTGCTCGGTGGCGTTGTCGCAGTATTTGTCGGCTGGCAGCAGTTCCTGCTTGATGAAAGTCAGTCCATTTCCGACGGAACCTTGGTCGTGCTGCTGGCAGCAGGTTTTGTCGGTGGCTTCGTTTACTGGACCATCGCCGGTCGAAGCGCCGGCAACTGGCTGGAAGAGCGGCGTCCTCGATCCGAACCTGAAGAGTAGTTCCAGCCTCGACCGGATACCTAACTACGTTCAGTCAGCAGGATTCGCACCGCAAAAGCGCCAAAAACCGTGGCGAACAGGTAATCCACAAAACGCGTCACCTTCGGATTTTGCTTCAGGAAACCGGTCAGCCTGCCTGCAGCAAGGATCATCGGTATTGTCATCGGAATGGCAATGACGGAAAACATGAACCCGAGGAATAGAAGTTTCCCTGGCGCATAGGGATCCATTGGCGAAACGAATTGCGGCAGAAAGGTCATGAAAAACAAAATGATCTTGGGATTCATCAGGTTGATGACCAAGCCCTGAGCCATGATTTGATGGTTGCTGCGTTCTTTCATGGTCCTGTTATTGGTGTTGATTGCCGAGCCATTGCGAATTGCATCGATCGCCAACCACAAAAGATAGCCCGCACCAAATATCTTGATCGCAAGGAACAGGCTGGGCGAAGCAATGATCAGCGCCGACAAGCCAAACGCCACCAGCATTGAATGAATCAGGGTCCCGCATACCGCCCCCAGCATCGCCGATATTCCCGAGGCAACACCCTGGGTGATCGTGCGGGTCAGGAAGAAGGTCATGTCCGGGCCCGGTGTTATCGTGATGATGACAACGCCGAGCACATAGGGTAGCAGTACTGCCAGGTCGGGCACAAAATTCATGACCAAATCAACTCCGTATCCACCAATCCAGGTAGCAATCTTGCGAAATGAGGAAATCTACCGGAACAATTTCCGGTTTTTATACTTCATGGCTGCCTTCTGATGGTTGCACCGCGAAATCATCCCGTTAAAGTGCCCCCGATATTCGATAGTTTCACACTTCCCGCAATAAGAGAATATCATGAGCAAGCATTCCGACGTCAAGAAAGTCGTACTGGCCTATTCCGGCGGTCTTGATACGTCCATCATCCTGAAATGGCTGCAGACCGAATTTGATGCCGAAGTGGTAACCTTCACGGCCGATCTGGGTCAGGGAGAAGAACTCGAGCCGGCCCGCCGAAAGGCAGAAATGCTTGGCATCAAGGAAATCTACATCGAGGACCTTCGGGAGGAGTTTGTCGCGGATTTCGTTTTTCCGATGTTTCGCGCAAATACGGTTTACGAAGGTGTCTACCTGCTTGGAACTTCGATTGCCCGCCCGCTAATCTCGAAACGCCTGGTCGAGATTGCTGCCGAGACCGGCGCCGACGCAATTGCCCATGGCGCAACCGGAAAGGGCAATGATCAGGTCCGGTTCGAACTGGCAGCATTGGCGCTAAATCCGTCAATCAAGATTATCGCGCCCTGGCGCGACTGGGAATTCAAATCCCGCACCGACCTGATCGAGTTTGCACAAGCCCATCAGATTCCGGTGCCAAAGGACAAGCAGGGAGAGGCACCCTTTTCGGTGGATGCCAATCTGCTGCATTCTTCCTCGGAAGGTAAGGTGCTGGAAGACCCGGCTGTTGAGGCACCTGATTACGTCTACCAACGGACTATTTCGCCGGAGGAGGCGCCTGACAAACCAACAATGATCGAAATCGAGTTTGAGAAAGGCGATCCCGTCGCAATTGACGGGAAAAAACTATCGCCCGCGGAATTGCTTACCCGACTAAACAAACTTGGTCATGACAACGGCATCGGTCGGCTCGACCTGGTTGAAAACCGGTTTGTCGGCATGAAATCCCGCGGCATTTATGAGACGCCCGGCGGAACAATTTTGCTGACCGCCCATCGCGCAATGGAATCCATAACGCTGGATCGCGGCGCGGCGCACCTCAAGGATGAGCTGATGCCGCGCTATAGCGAACTCATCTATAACGGCTTTTGGTTCTCGCCGGAGCGCCTGATGTTACAGGCGGCGATTGATCAGTCGCAACGCCATGTCGAGGGCAAGGTCCAGTTGAAGCTCTATAAGGGTAACGTCATTGTCGCCGGTCGCGAGAGCGAGAAATCTCTTTATTCCGAAGAATTGGTAACATTCGAGGACGATCAGGGTGCCTATAACCAGAAGGACGCAAACGGCTTTATCAGATTGAACGCGCTTCGATTGCGCACACTGGCAGCCCGCGACAACAAATGATGATTAACACCAACAAAAGTCACGTGATTTGATGCAGGCCGGATGATTTGATGCAGGAAGGACCGGAACCAACTCCGATTACTGCGAGGCGCGCCAATACCGGGTCGTCGGTAAGCCGCTCACGCTGGACGTTGTTTCTGATTGCATTGGTTGCAATTGCCGCCGTCGCGATTGGCGGATACTTCTACATCAACAGGGATGTGCCCCTTGTCCATCTGAAAGTCGGCGCCGGCCCATTCCGCTCTGATTCCTATGAATTGATGAAGGAAGCAGCCGACGTTGTTGAACGCCAATCCGATGTGGTCAGGCTTGATGTCGTGGCCACCCGCGATTCAAGCCAGAACATTTCCCTGCTGAACGACGGCGAGCTTGATCTGGTCACCATCCGGTCAGACACGCCGGTCATTTCCAATATCCGCCTGGTTGCAGATCTGTTTCCCGATTACTTTCAGATCATTACCAATCCTCGTTCACAGATATTTGGCGTGAGTGATCTTGTCGGCAGAAAGGTCGCAATTCCGCCCTTTGGCACCGACGAATTCAGGTCTTTCTGGATAATCGCGGACCACTACGATTTGCCAATCACCGGCGTTAAATGGATTGCGATGCCATTTCAGGAGGCCGCTTCCGATCTGCTGGCACACAATATCGACGCTCTTTTTACCGTCCGATCCCTGCGCGACCGCTTGTTACTGGATCTGTTTGCCGATGCAAAGCTGAAACAAATTCCCATCAGATTGATAGAGATCGATCAGGCAGAAGCAATCGCCTTGAAATGGCCATTCCTGTTTTCGGCATCCATCCCCAAAGGCACTTATGGCGGCAACAGGGCCACGCCAATACGGCCGCAGATAACGCCTGCTGTAACCCGCGTCCTGGTTACCCGCAAGGACATCGATCCCGTCGCAGTTGCCGAACTGACCCGGGTCCTGTTCGAGCATCGTCTTGATCTGACCATTCGGTTTGCCCTGGCATCAGCCGTGCGCCAACCGGACGACAGCAAGGGTCTGAATGTCCCGCTCCATGAAGGCGCAGCACAATTCTATGACCGGAACGAACCTAATTTCATCCAGGAAAATGCCGAACCACTCGCCTTGATGGTTGCCTTGATCGCACTGATCTCGTCGGGCATTTTCGCCCTCCGTTCAGGTTTTGTGAACAGGCAGAAGAACCGGGTGGACACCTATAACTACGCTTTGCTTGATATTGCCGAAAAGGCAAGAGACGCGACCACGACAGACAACATCCGGGAATTGAAAGCCGAGATGGTTGCGTTGCTGGACACGACGGTTCGTGCCCTGGACACAGATGAGGTAACCGAAGAAGGTTTCCAGTCGTTTTCCTTGCTATGGGATTCGGTTCGCAAGGTACTTAACGAGCGTTTGTCCGAGATCGAACAAGACAATTCCAACTAATACCTGCCTGCCCCTTGTCAGCCTTGCATGCGACGCCCATCTGCTTGCTGGTAACGAGGAATATGTACGACATGAACAAAATTGAATTTGAGACCAATCCCATTCTTGACTGGACCGGCAAACACGGCTTGCCGGATTTTGCCGCAATCGATGAAAATTCGTTTCGTGCCGCTTTCGATCAGGCAATTGCAGCCCACAAACGCGAAATAGCGGTTATCGCCGAGAGTCCAGAACCAGCAAGTTTTGAAAATACCATCATTCCGCTGGAGCTCGCCGGCAAATCCCTGTCGCGGGTCTCTGCCCTGTTCTGGAACCGTGCCGGCGCCCACACAAATGATACGATTCGCGCACTTGAACGGGAAATCTCACCGGTAATGTCGCGCCACTACTCCGAAATCGCCCAGAACCGACCGCTATTCGAACGCGTCGATACGGTCTGGCAGAATCGCAAGGAAGCGAAGCTCGGCAAGGAAGAGCTTCGGGTAATTGAACGCTATTGGAAAGGATTCGTGCGCGCTGGCGCAAATTTGGACCCCGAAGACCAAAAGCACCTCGCCGAAATGAATGAACGTCTGGCGACACTTGGTACGAGTTTTGGTCAGAACGTTTTGTCGGATGAATCAAGCTGGCGCCTGTTCCTGACCAAGGAAGAGGACTTGGCCGGACTGCCAAAGTTCCTGCGGGATGCCATGGCTCAGGCGGCCGGCGAAGCTGGCAAGGATGGCGCCTATGCGGTTACCTTGTCGCGTTCGATCATCGAGCCGTTCCTTACATTTTCCGACCAAAGGGAGCTCCGGGAAAAGGCATTCAGGGCCTGGATATCCCGTGGTGAAGGCGAAAACGACAATCGACCGATCGCTGAGGAAATCCTGGCCTTGAGGAAGAAAAAGGCCCTGCTGCTCGGCTATGACAATTATGCCGCCTACAAGCTCGAAGACACAATGGCCAAGACCCCTGCTGCCGTTGACGAATTGCTGATGCCCGTATGGCAAAAGGCATGCGAGCGCGCCGGAAGCGAAGCCGAAGCGCTGTCAGAACTGATTGCCGAGGAGGGCCGAAACCATGATCTCGAAGCCTGGGATTGGCGCCACTACGCGGAAAAACTGCGCACACGGCAATTCGACTTCTCCGAATCGCAATTGAAGCCATATCTGCAACTTGACCGGATAATCGAGGCTGCCTTTGACGTTGCGGGCCGCTTGTTTTCGGTACGATTTCGTCCGATCGAACTGAAGACATGGCACGAAGACGTGCGGGCGTTTGAGGTCATTGACAGTGACGATAAAACAATCGGCCTCTTTTTCGCTGACTACTTTGCCCGTAGTTCAAAACGATCCGGTGCCTGGATGAGTGGTTTCCAGGCTTCCCACAAGTTGGATGGCGGCGAACTCCCGATCATCTATAACATCATGAATTTTGCCAAACCGGCGGAAGGTTCGCCTGCACTCTTGTCGATGGACGATGCAAAGACGCTCTTCCATGAATTCGGCCATGCATTGCATGGCCTGTTGTCCGACGTGACATATCCCAGGATCTCGGGCACAAGCGTCTCCCGCGACTTTGTCGAATTGCCTTCACAGCTCTTCGAACACTGGCTTACCCAGCCGGATATCCTGAAGAAGTATGCTGTTCATTTCGAGGACGGGCAGGCAATTCCGGACAAGTTGGTGGAAAAGGTACTGGCCGCCGAGAAGTTCAATTCAGGTTTCCAGACGGTCGAATTCACCGCCTCGGCCCTTGTCGACATGGCATATCACACCGCAGATGATGTCTCCGACATTGCCGAATTTGAGGCAAATATCCTGAAAAAGCTTGGCATGCCAGGCGAAATCACCATGCGCCATCGCACACCGCATTTCCTTCACATATTTTCCGGCGATGGCTATTCGGCTGGGTATTATTCCTACATGTGGTCCGAAGTACTTGACGCTGATGCATTTCAAGCGTTCGAGGAAACTGGAGATGCCTTCGATCCGGATACCGCACAGAAACTGCAGCAATTCATCTATGGTTCCGGCGGTTCCATGGATCCGGAAGATGCCTATGTGGCATTCAGGGGAAAACTGCCCTCGCCTGACGCCATGATGGAAGGCCGCGGACTGATATAGACAGCAGCTTATTTCAATTGCGGTGGAAACTAGCCCTATCGCAATGCACAAAAACAATGTATGAGCACCGCCAATTGAAATGGCATGCCGGTTGCATGCCGATATTTCCCGGTGAACCAAAATGAAACTGCGCAATGTTGCGATCATCGCCCATGTCGATCATGGGAAAACGACCCTTGTTGACGAATTGCTGAAGCAATCAGGCGTCTACCGGGACAATCAACGTATCCAGGAACGCGCGCTCGATTCCAACGATCTGGAGAAGGAACGCGGAATTACCATTCTGGCCAAGGCGACGTCGGTCCAGTGGAAGGATACCCGGATCAATATCGTCGACACGCCCGGCCATGCCGATTTCGGCGGCGAAGTCGAGCGCATTCTGAACATGGTCGATGGCGCTGTCCTTCTCGTCGATGCGGCCGAAGGACCGATGCCGCAAACCAAATTCGTGGTTGGCAAGGCATTGAAAGTTGGCTTGAAACCGATTGTGGCCATCAACAAGATTGACCGGACGGATGCCCGCGCCGATGAAGTCGTCAACGAAGTATTCGATCTCTTTGCGGCGCTTGATGCCAATGATGAACAATTGGACTTTCCAATCCTGTATGGATCGGGCCGCGACGGCTGGATGAATATGGACCCTTCTGGAACAAAAGATGAAGGACTGGCGCCACTTTTTGACCTGATCGTGGAACACACGCCTGAGCCGGATGTTGGTGAGGGTCCGTTCTCGATGATCGGAACCATATTGGAGGCAAATCCGTTTCTCGGGCGCATCATTACAGGCCGGGTTCATTCCGGCGAACTCCGTCCAAATCAACCGGTCAAGGTATTGGGCGTTGACGGAAAGCAGATTGAGAGCGGCCGCGTTTCGAAAATTCTTGGTTTCAGGGGTCTTGAACGCCAACCGATTGACCATGCGGTTGCTGGCGACATCGTCGCGATCGCCGGTCTGTCCAAAGGCACAGTCGCTGACACTTTCTGTGACCCGGAAGTTGTCAATCCGTTGGAAGCCCAGCCGATTGACCCACCGACCGTCACCATGTCTTTTCTGGTCAATGATTCGCCTTATGCCGGAACCGAAGGCGACAAGGTCACCAGCCGGGTCATCCGCGACCGGCTTTTGCGCGAGGCGGAAGGCAATGTCGCGCTCAAGGTCGAGGAATCGGCAGACAAGGATTCCTTCTACGTTTCCGGTCGCGGCGAATTGCAATTATCGGTCCTGATCGAGACCATGCGCAGGGAAGGCTTCGAACTCGCCGTCTCGCGCCCCCGGGTTGTCATGCGGCGCGATGAAGGCGGCAACATGCTGGAACCGGTGGAAGAGGTCGTGATCGACGTCGACGATGAATATTCCGGAACCATTGTCCAGAAGATGTCAGAGCGCCGTGGTGACATGCTGGAATTAAAGCCCTCCGGGGGCAATCGTGTCCGGCTGGTGTTTCACGCACCAACACGAGGGCTGATCGGCTATCAGTCCGAACTGATGACGGATACGCGCGGAACCGCGATCATGAATCGCCTGTTCCATAATTACGAACCCTATCGCGGGGAAATCGCCCGCCGCACCAACGGCGTTCTGATATCCAACGAGACCGGAGAATCGGTCGCCTATGCCCTATGGAATCTCGAGGATCGGGGTCCGATGCTGATTGATCCCGGCATTCGCGTCTATCAGGGCATGATTATCGGCATTCACAATCGCGAAAATGACCTTGAAGTGAACATTCTGAAGGGCAAGAAACTGACCAATATGCGGGCTTCCGGAAAGGATGAGGCAGTCAAGCTGACGCCACCCATTCGCATGACGCTGGAGCGTGCCCTTTCCTGGATTGAGGACGATGAATTGGTTGAGGTGACGCCAAAAACCATCAGGCTTCGCAAACTTTACCTCGATCCGCATGAACGAAAACGCTTTGATCGTGCGCGAAATGCAGGTGCAGCCTAGGGTCTCAAGCGAAATCAGCCTGCTTGCGACAAATTTCACGTGTCAATCATGTGACATGATTAATATTTGAACAATAACCCCCTTGTTGGTTAATCATTTATTAATCTATGATCAGACCATGGGAACACTGGTCATTGAGATTAGGCGTGCGGAACCGAAGGATGCTTCAGGCATTGCTTTGGTACACGATGCCGCCTGGGCAAATGCCTATGACGGGATTGTCCCTCACAACGCACTTCATCGCATGATCCGCCGCCGCGGCGAAAAATGGTGGGCCGACGCCATCCGCCGCTCCACCATCGTGCTGGTGTTGGAGATTGACGGCGAAATCGTCGGATACGCTACGATCGGCAGGAATCGCGTCAGCACGCTTCCCTATGACGGCGAGATCTATGAATTATACCTCAAGCCCGAACATCAGGGCATTGGCTTGGGAACACGTTTGTTCCTCGCCGCCCGATCGGAACTGAAGCGCCGCAAGCTATCAGGTTCCGTGGTTTGGGTACTTGCCGAAAATGACCGTGCCATCTCCTTCTACGAGAATGCAGGCGGTCGCGCTGTTGCCGAAGGTGCCGAACATTTTGATGGCGACAGGCTGACCAAGCTCGCCTACTGCTTCGACTGATTTTTGTACTCCCGAGTTCTCAGCGCCATAAGACGAAACGCCAAGTTGCGGTTTTGCGGATAAGCCTTTAGAGCATGCGATGACTTTTCATGGGGAGATAAGATGCGTATCGATGCAATATCATATGGGAACAATCCGCCCGAAGATGTTAATGTAATCGTTGAGGTTCCGCTCGGCGGCCAACCCATCAAATACGAACTCGACAAGGATGCAGGTACGCTGATTGTCGACCGGTTCCTTTACACGCCCATGACCTATCCGGGAAATTACGGTTTTGTCCCCCATACACTGTCTGATGATGGCGATCCGATTGATGTCCTGATCTGCAATACCCGTCCGCTGGTTCCAGGTTGTGTGATCAATGCCCGTCCGATCGGGGTCCTGATCATGGAAGACAATGCCGGTGAGGATGAGAAAATCATCGCCGTTCCATCCCCGGCCCTGACCAAACGCTATGACAACATCAAGGAATATTCAGACATTCCAGAGATTACTCTGCAGCAGATCCAGCACTTTTTTGAGCACTACAAGGATCTGGAACCGGGCAAATGGGTGAAAATCGGCGACTGGATGGGGTCATCCGACGCAAAGCGCATGATTACCGAGGCGATTGAACGCGCCAAGGCGTAATTTCATATTAAGAATCAGGTTGTTACCACCAGCCAGCTGCCGGTCAGAACACATTTGGATAAATGTAATAGTAGATAATCCGCTGCAGCAGGAAAATGCCAAGCAGCAGAATTATCGGCGATATATCAATTGCACCAAGATTTGGCATGACCCGGCGGATCGGCCGCAACAACGGTTCGGTCAGCTGATAGAGAATATTGCCAATCGTCGCCACGAACTGGTTGCGCGGATTGACAACGTTAAACGCAAACAACCACGAAAGTATCGCGCTCGCGATGATGATCCAGACATAAAGGTCCAGAATCAGCAGGATTACATCCAGTATTGCGCGCATCATGGTTCTCCAAATCGAATGGCTCGGCTCTTCATCTACCGGCGCCGTTAGTCTTCTTCAAGCCTTGCATGCCGCAATTTTGCAGATGTTTTTCAGCCGGTCCCACCCACAGCTGCAAAAAGTTCATCAGCCACTCGCGTATGGGCGCATCATGCATGTATCGGCCCTCGAAATGCCGCTTGCGGTCCTGGGCACCCTTCAGATCGAACCTGCGTGCACCCGAAGTGGTCCATCTGTTCAGCATTGCATGGGTAAGCTCGGCGTGAAACTGGACGGCATAGGCATTCTTGCCGAAACTGAAGGCCTGGTTTTCGAACACCTCGCCGGTTGCCAGAAGCGTTGCACCGGTCGGCAATGTAAATCCTTCCCGGTGCCATTGATAAATCATCGACGGCCATTCCATGATCCTGCCGCCTTCATTCGTCTGATGCAGAGGATAGTAGCCAATTTCGGCAAAGCCATCATCTTTTGGCCCGACCTCCCCACCCAGATGTTTCACCATCATCTGTGCACCGAGGCATATACCAAAAAACGGCTTTTCTTCCTTCAGCGGAACTTCGATCCAGTCAATCTCGCGCTTGACATAGTCATACGGATCGTTGGCGCTCATTGGTCCGCCGAATATCACCGCTCCAACATGATCTTCCAGGGTGTCGGGCAGTTCGTGGCCCAGCGGCGGGCGGCGGATATCAAGCGCATAGCCCATTTCCTGCAGGATCAAGCCGACCCGGCCGGGCGTGGAATTCTCCTGGTGCAATACGACCAGGATCTGCGGTTGTCCTTCTTCCCTTTGCTTGATCCAGACCATCTAAACTCTAACTGTCAGCCTGGCTGCGACTGACCGACCTCTTGATTTCCATCCTGTCGCGGGAGTCGACATCCAGAAGTTCGGCAACCCGCCAGACTACATTGTCCTCAAATTCGTGGACAACACCGTCGGCAAAAACCATTTTCCACAAATTTCTGACCAATTCCAATCGTTCTTCATGAGTCAGACTGCGCTTGAGCACACGCGTAAAACCATAAAGATCGATTGCTTCGTTATCCGCATTCCGCGCTTGCTCTATCAGCGCCGCGGTTTCATCGGCGCCGAGCCCGAACTGGCTGGAAAGCAATCTGGAAAGCGTCTTGCGTTCGTCATCCGTGACGATCCCGTCAGCAGCAATCACATGGAACATCAAGGCCGCTTCCGCGAGCTGTTTCTCGTCAGCCGAAAACGAGGCCGGGGCATCCTCCTCGGCCGGTCGGTCAAAAATCAGCTTCTTTAGCGAATCAAACACGGGTCATAACTCCAGTGATAATTTTTTCACACCGATCCGAAACGAGCAATCACCTACCGGCAGTTTTGGTAAACTTCAAATCCAGCCAGTTTGGATTAGGTGACATCCCGGCAAGGGAAGGCAAGCGCGCGATCAACCAAACCCATATAGGTGAACGCTCGCCCAAGAGCAAATTATTGATGCCTGCTCCTCGTATTTGATCCCTGGTTCGTCCGCACCACCTCGTAGCCATTGCACGATGCTCGATTTCTGCTTTGAGCATGGGGATATCTGATGCCACCTTTCTTCCTCAAACGTCGTGTACAGTCTTTCATACAAACCGGCTGACCTGTTTGTCGAAGCGTACTTAGCAACTTGCAATTTCAGCGCGGCCGGCTCATTTTCGTCGATCGCCAAATCGCAATCGAAAATCTAATTCTTGATACGACTTCATATTTTACAACGGCATTACACTTTTTTACACCGGCATTGAGCGCCGTTGTATAACGCACTATTTACAGGGCGTTTTAAAGCAGTCCAAAATTACTTTTTTTGTTTACTCGATTACTACGCTTGCGCATTCGCTAATCCCTCATGAGCCTCCTCATTTGATCTCGGTCGACCATGCAAACCGGTTTTCCCGTTCTCCGAAATGTGCCGCGCGGCCCACCGGTGCAGCGACGCTTCGCCCGGCATTTGGGAGACGGGCAGGTCTCCCAGCGAAACTCGAAATGGGCAATCGCGCATTGCTGTTTGTAATGGCGGAGTGTGGTGGGTTTGGTTTCTTTCATGTCGGAAGCGGTGTTCTCCATGGGGCTTGCCTATTCTCCTGCGTCATCCCGGTTGCCATGCAAACCGGGATCCATTGATACCCGTAGCCGAGCGGTTGAGTTCGATAAGTTGAGGTACGATCTGACTCCCCTCCCACCTGTGGGGGTCCGAAGGACGGGCAGCGACGCGTGGCGCGAGCCTGGTTGGGGGAGGGGCATGTGGATTGTCCTCATACAAACAATTCGCGGTTACTTCCCATTTCCCCACCCCGCCCGCGCTTGGGGCCTTCGGCCTCGCTGGGCGACCCTCCGCCACAAAAAGGAGGGAGGGCATACGCAATCACCTCCCGACTTATCCAGCCGTGAGTGGAATTTGGAGTTACACAAACTGCAGGGCGATGACGCCTTTTGGTTCTGGGCTGTGTGCGTGCCCGCACCGCCCTGCGCGAAGATTTGATGTCAGTACCGGACTCTTCAGCACACCGTTCCGACAAAGCCTCTCGCCGGATGCCCAAGGGCTTCCGGTTGTAACCCCGCAATGCAGTTTTTCAGCACGCCAGGGCGCTCCGCTGCTGGTGTCCTCCGAAATGACGGCGATATCAAACCGGCGTTTGTATCAGACAACAGTGGGACGAGGATAAAAGGAGGAATGGGAATGGGGATAGATTTTTTGGCGTTATCTTTCTTCTTCATCCTCGGACCGGCGCAGCCGTGATCCGAGGATCCAGAAAGTAAATGTGATGCATTAGACTGGATCCTCGGGTTGGTAGCGCGAAAAGCAAACAATTGAGAATTGTTTGCCGCGCGGACCCCCGAGGATGACGAAGGCGGGGGCGGCAGATGCGGGACCCAATCTCCCCCCTTAACTATGGTCCGCACAAGCAGAGAACGTCAATGGACCCCGGATTGCACGGCATCCGGGGTGACGCCGTGTGTAGGGCGGCTTTGCTGCCAACAATACTCAACGGGGGGAGATGGGCATCGTGATTGCAGAGGCATCACGGTATGGATCCTCGGATCACGGCTTCGCCGGTCCGAGGATGATAGAGTAGGGACAGGCGCCGGGTTTCACTACTTCCACCTAAAACAGCTTGAAACCCTTCTTCTCCTCGACTTCGTCCTCATCGACACCGGGATCGTCAGGCAGGCGTTTCAGTGGAAATACGTTGTCGGTTTCTTCAGCGTCTTCCGGGGCATCTGATTTTTCGTCGCTGTCTTCTTCGCTCACAGCTTTTGATTCAGCTTCGTCTTCTTTAGGCTTATCCGTTGATGGTTCTGTTGTTTCGGAATGCTCTTCGCCACTTGGTTCCGCGCCTTTTGCTTCGGCATCCACGGTTTCAGGCTCGCCTGTTTCCGCGGGCGCAACATCTTCAACCGCTTCTTCGCGAGCAGGCTCTTCTTCCGCCGGCTTTTCCTCGGCAACGACCTCGATTATCTCGCCGGCATCATCGGGAACGGGATCCGAACCGTTTTCAGCAACTGCCTCGTTCAGATCCACAGGCTCGCCAAGCGGCTGAATCAACTCGCGTAATACCTCCGGTTCGAAAACCGCGCCGATATCTCCGGCTGGTTGGTCCTCCGGTACGGCCCAATGGAATGCATCGATTTCACCGGTTAGTGGCGAAACGGGCAGCCAGCGCGCACTCACCCGCCCATCGGCGATCCAAGCCGGATCATGCGGCGCACGGACAGCCCGTGCGAGCCAATCGCGCATTCTGCCCCGATCCCCATATTCGGCCTCTTCCAGATCAGCCATGATGACACAGGCGCGCTGGGTTGGACCGTCTGCGATGACCGGATCCATGGCCTTTCGTGCCTTCTCGTATTCCTGAGCCGCGATCGCCGCCTGCGCCACCGCCATATTGCCCTCTGCACTGTCGGGGGCCATTCCGGCAAGCTTCTGCGCCCGGTTCAACCGGTCAATGACCGAGTCACCGCTGCGCAGGTTGACATAGGCCGATGCAATATCCGGATGCGGTTGCTTTTTCCAGGCCGCTTCCAGCATTTTTGCCGCCCGCCTCAGATCATTATGGCGAACCATGGCCGACGCACCAACCACAGCTGCCGGAACGAGGTCGGGTGCCAGCCGAATGGCTTCCTTGGCATGTTTGACTGCCTTTTCGGGGTGGGCAGGCTCTTCCTCCATCGCCTGTGCGGTCAACAACGCCGCACGTTTGCGCCCTGCCTCTTGCCGATCGATTTTTCCGGACGAGCGAACCATTTCCAGCGTTCGCATCGCGCCTTCCCAATCCCCTTCCTGGGATCACCAGCACAGAGATCGGGTAGTCCCCGGGCGGAATATAAGGCGCGCCCTCACGTTCCAGAACAGCGCTGCGAACCGGGTTGCCCACATG
>JBCCEP010000005.1:0-28689 GCA_039030215.1 Pseudomonadota bacterium | reverse complement strand
GTCAGCACCCAATCCACGCCTGGAACTTTGAAACCTTCATCTTCGATCGTGTTGGCGCGCAACTCGGAAAATGCAGCAGCTTCTAGCCGGAGGTCCATTTCAATTTTTGCCGATTGCGCCAGCATGTCGACAACGGCAACCGGGCGCAGGCGGCGCGTTGCCGGCAGATGTTGTTCCTGAAACTGGGCAGCCGCATAAAAAGTGTTCAGATCGGATCTGAACCGGTTGCGGACACCTGGGCGAATAACCTTTATCGCCACTTCGGCACCATCGCTTTTACGCACGGCCTTGTGCACCTGGGCAACCGAAGCGGCGGCCACGGCCTCACCCAAATTATCGAAAACCGTATCCACCGGCACGCCCAGTGAACCCGAAATGCTTTGTCTGGCTTCTTCCAGCGCAAAGGGCTGCATCCGGTCCTGCAGGTTTTCGAGATCATGCGCCAGATGTTTTCCGACGACATCCGGCCGGGTCGCCAGGAACTGACCGAGCTTGACCCAGCTGGGGCCCAGCCGGTTCAGCGCCGCCGACAGCCTGTCGGCCCGCGCAGAAGAGGCCACCCCTTTCTTGGCAATCAAAGCAGCAGCCTTCTTTGCGAAACGGCCAGGTCCCGGCAGCAAGTCATCGGGCAATTCGGAAATCACCCCTTCGCGCGCCAGCACAAATCCGGCCCTGGCAAGCGCCAGCATTGAGGAAATCGTGCTCATTACTTGCGCCTGGCCAAAATAGGAAAGATGGCGCTATCGGTACTGCAGATCACAACTTCCATCCCCAATGCATGGCGACAATCCCGCCGGAGAGATTTCTGTATCCTGTTCTGGAAAAACCGGCCTCGGAAATCATCGCAGCGAAGCTTTGCTGATTTGGAAACCGGGCAATGGATTCGACAAGGTATCGATAAGGTTCGTCATCGCCGGTCACGATCCGGCCGATCCGGGGAATCACGTTTGCTGACCATTTTTCGTAGAATTGTTCCAGGCCGGGCACATCGACCTGGCTGAACTCCAGGCAAATGAACTGGCTGCCATATTTGAGAACCCGGTAGGCTTCCTCGAGCGCTTTCGCCATATCTGGAACATTACGAATGCCAAAAGCTATGGTGTAGCCATCGAATGAACCCGCTTCAAACGGCAATTTCTCGGCATTTGCCTCGACAAAATCCAGATTTTTATCAAGACCATTTGCCGCTGCCCGTTTTTGACCAACTTCCAGCATCGACCTGTTGATGTCACAGATCGTTGTCCTGGCCTTGCGTCCGGAAGCCTCAACTATCCGAAATGCGATGTCGCCAGTGCCCCCTGCCACATCAATCGAGTGCCACTTCTCGTCCTTGCGGGGCGCCAGACGCGCCACCATCGCATCCTTCCACAATCTGTGCATGCCTGCGGACATCAGGTCGTTCATGATGTCGTAGCGTTCGGCTACCCGGTCAAATACCGAATCCACCAATGGCTGTTTCTCGCCCTCTTTGACTTCGGTAAATCCGTAGGAGCGGCTCATCTGGGACGGATCGGTTACTCGTGACTGCGCCATGGCTGGCTCTCCGCGCTATCTGCAAGGGAAAATGTCCTTTGCAAAGGAATTGCCACATCGGTATTGAAGTTAGGTCCATCGTGCAAGTCAACGAATTGGCGCACATCCATTTAATTGCAAATTCCAGCCTTCGCAGCAGGAGCCGCAGACAACAATGCCAGAATTGCCAGAGGTCGAAACTGTCCGGCGCGGATTGGCGCCCGCAATGGAGGGTGCCCATATCCGGCAGGTCCGGCTAAACCGGGAAAATCTTCGGTTTGCGTTTCCCAAAAATTTTGTTGCAACTCTGGAAGGCGCCCGGATCAAAGCGCTTTCGCGCCGGGCAAAATACCTGCTTTGCGAATTGAATAATGGTCACACGGTCATCATGCATCTGGGAATGTCGGGCTCATTCCGGTTGATCGAAGACAAGGCAGCATCGACACCGGGTGGTTTTCATTTGGCCAGATCAGATGCTGCAAAGCACGACCATGTCGAGTTCCACCTTGTGAACGGCGACCGTAATCTGCTGATCGTCTATAATGATCCGCGCCGTTTCGGTTTCATGGATCTTGTCCCGACCGAACAGCTTCACGAGAGCCGCTTTCTGGCAGGACTCGGTGCCGAACCTACCGGCAATTCATTTAACGCAGACATTATCGCTGCGATGTTTTCCGGCAAAACCGCCCCGTTGAAAGCTGCACTTCTGGATCAGAGGCTGATTGCCGGGCTGGGCAATATTTACGTCTGCGAGGCGCTATGGCGTTCAGAACTGTCGCCACGCAAGCCTGCAGGCAGAATTGTCAATCGTAATGGCAGCGCATCGAAAAAATGCGATTTGCTTGCTACTGCCGTGCGCGAAGTCATTGCCGAGGCGATTGAAGCGGGCGGTTCGACGCTTCGCGACCACCGCCTGGCAGATGGATCGCTTGGCTATTTTCAACACTCCTTTCAGGTCTATGATCGCGAGGGTGATGACTGTGCCAAGCCCGGCTGCAAGGGAACTATCCGGAGAATTGTCCAGTCCGGGCGGTCGACTTTCTATTGTCCGCAGTGCCAGCGGTGACCAAAACCCGGAAAACTCCATATAATCCGCGCATCAACACGTTGACGGGTGGCGGGCAGCGATGTATAAGCCGCGCCAAATTAAACGTCTTCGTGGCAGCCTTTTTGGCTGCCTGTTATTTTCAGGCTTTGAAAACCTGAATGCGGGCCTCCGGGAATTCCCGGTAAAAGCAGCAGCCACTGGACGAGATCGTCGAAAGAACCGGAAAGTCTGGATAATGGCCAATACCACTTCGGCTAAGAAAGCAGTACGAAAAATTGCGCGTCGCACGGAAGTCAACAAAATTCGCCGCACCCGCATGCGCGGCCTGATTCGAAAGGTCGAGGAAGCCGTTGCCTCCGGTGACAAGGAGAAAGCCAATGAGGCTTTGAAAACCGCCCAGCCGGAAATTATGCGTGCAGCAGGCCGTGGTATTTTGCACAAAAACACTGCCTCGCGTAAAATTTCCCGCCTTGCGCATCGTATTTCAAAGCTGGAAACTGCTTAAGTTTCACTACAATTACGATGAATTAGCCTGGTTTGACCGGGCTTTTTTTATTTAGCCGGCAATAAAACACAAAAAAATTGTGATTATAATTTTGACTGTCATTAAAATGACACAGTTTTATCCGGAAAATTTTCCTAACCCAGATAATTGTTTATTTTCAACGACTTAACGCCATGTTGTTGTTGAATATTGGAAATTTTGCAACCAGAGCTGTGTTAATATTGTGTCAAGTATTTGACGGCGAAAATTTTTTTTTCGGCCCAAATTTGGCCTGATCAGAAATCGTGATCGGCATTGAATCCATTGAATCACAAGCACTTGGACGTCACTGGAAATTTTCGGGCTTAAGCAAACTTTTTTCCGAGAAACCTCCGTATAGTGGTTTCTTGCGGTCGCCCGCTTGAACCGTGTCAATCGCTGTGTAATGTTTTGCTCAGGACGGGTCCTGGGGGTTTCAAAGTCTCGTTCCGCCCAAGGTTATGTAAAGGTTAAATCCCAAAAGTTTTCTTTGGGATGATGGCGAAGCTTTGCCTGAGCCGCACCTAACGGTTGTTTACGCCCTGGGCTGCAAAGGAAATACGGACTGGCGGGGTCAGAAATGACGCATTGAGTACCGCTATTGGTGCCGTATCGGCAAGGTGGGAGGCCGATACGCAGATATGTTTTTGAGTGACTGCACCAATTTCCCGAGCTGTTGTTGAAATCCATTCATTTGGATCACCTGCCGTGGTCCGAATATGTGATGAGTTTTTGAGTTTGTAGCATGGCGAACAGCTGTTCGGCGTGAAGGGTGTTGGTTTGGTCAATGGCCGGAGGAAATGATTTCAAAAACTGAACATAGAACTTGTGCCGAAAACAGGGAAATGGCGGCCGGCATGTCGAAGGTTCAATTCGACGGAATACGGACGTTTCTCGGCTTTACAGGCGTTAAGGCAGTTGTTTCGACCTTTGGGAATGGAGAAGCAATGGGGCGTCATTGCGGTCCGGAAACGGGGGTCGGGTACTTGCCGAATATGAACGTGACAAGGGCGACGGGGGTCATCGTTGCATCTTTGCAGACTGGAAAGGCGCCGGTCTGCTGTGATGGCAAATTCTTGTCTTGAGATGAACAGACCAGATGCTGG
Organism: Pseudomonadota bacterium; assembly: GCA_039030215.1. Lineage (GTDB taxonomy): Bacteria > Pseudomonadota > Alphaproteobacteria > Rhizobiales > Rhizobiaceae > BOKV01. Next base: position 24,500 of record JBCCEP010000005.1, on the reverse strand, counting down.
CGAGATACTGAAAGGATGTGCAGCAATGCATGATGCGGGGATGGGTGGCCAATCTGCTGGTGAAGAGAACCAGCAAATTGTTTCGGGTGAAATTCTTGAGCTTGATCTTGGGAGCGGAGATTGCGCCAGGAAATTCTCGACTCGAAAAAACTCGCCCGGAGCGGTGACAGAAAAAGACTCCGGCGAGAAACAGGCGAAGCGCGTTTCGGCGCGCGAAGGAAATAGCAACGGAGACGTTGACGCAACCAAGGACGCTTCCAAAATGGCGGGTAATCTTCTCGAGAAGACCAAGACTGACGAAAAAGAAAAGTGGCTGCGTATAAGCAAACAATTAAAGGCAAGACTGGGTACAGAAATATTCAACAGCTGGTTCGGTCGACTGAAACTGGAAGGTGTTTCAGGGGGCGTCGCATTGCACACCGTGCCGACTGCTTTCCTTAAGACATGGATAACCGCGCATTATCGCGATCTCCTGCTCGAACTCTGGACATCTGAAGATCCGACGGTATTGCGGATTGACATTGCTGCCAGAAGCGCTGTGCGACGCAGTCATATGCGTACGCAAGGTGAGGCCAAGTCGACAAATGCGGCAAATTGCGGCACGGCCGCACAGGACCCTTCATTACGGCTGGTTGCGCAGAACGTCCCCAAGGGGGTATCTTCTCCCGGTCATCTGCCCGGCTCACGTCATTCCATATTTGCAGGTTCTCCGCTCGATCTGCGGCATACCTTCGCTTCCTTTATCGATGGCAAGTCAAATCGCATGGCATATGCGGCAGCCAGAACCGTTGCTGAAGACCAGCAGGGTTCCGTCAGGTTCAACCCGCTGTTCATTCATGCCTCGGTCGGATTGGGAAAAACCCATCTTTTGCAGGCGATCGCCTGGGAATCCCGCAGCCGCGATGCACAGAAAAAAGTTCTGTATCTGACCGCAGAATATTTCATGTGGCGTTTTGCGACCGCTATCCGGGACCAGACAGCGCTGTCGCTGAAAGAATCGCTTCGCGATATTGATCTTCTGCTGATTGACGACATGCAATTTCTCCAGGGCAAGGCGATACAGGCTGAATTCTGTCATCTGTTAAATGAGCTCATCGACAGTGCAAGGCAGGTCGTTGTGGCTGCCGACCGCCCACCTGCAGAACTTGAAAGCCTGGATGAGCGGGTCCGCTCGCGGCTGAAGGGCGGTGTTACGCTGGAGGTTGAGGCACCGGATTACGAATTGCGAAAGGCAATCCTGAATACGCGTTATCTGGAAGCAAAGGCCGAGCAGCCTGCGTTGGATATTCCTGAAGACATACGCCACTACGTCGCACGCCAGGTTACGACAAGCGGCCGGGATGTAGAAGGCGCGTTCAACCAGCTATTGATCCAGCACCGCTTTTGCGACGGTCCGATGAGTTTTGAGGAACTCGACAAGATGCTTGGCCATTTGATCCGGTCGAATGACAGCAAACGGGTGCGCATCGAAGATATCCAGAAAGTCGTGGCGCGTCAGTTCAACGTCTCGAAGACCGATCTTCTGTCAAACAGACGCACACGGGTCATCGTGCGGCCGCGGCAGATTGCAATGTATCTTGCCAAGACCATGACCCCACGTTCGCTGCCCGAGATCGGACGCCGGTTTGGCGGCCGTGACCACACAACCGTCTTGCATGCGGTCCGGAAAATTGAAGGCCTGGCAGCACAGGACCAAAAATTGGCTCATGAAATTGAGCTGCTGAAACGGCTGATCCTCGATTGATCGCCGGTTTGCAGAGGCTGGCCTGCTATTCGTACCTTCGGCGGGGCACGAATTCAGGCCAGCTGCTTGGCTTTTTCCCCAATCAGGTGTGGCCATAAGCGAAAACTCCCGGGCAGGCATGCGGTTTAACTTGCATTGCCGGGTTTTTTTTATCAATTTGGCTATCCCTGTTCGGGCCCATTCAGGGCCAAGTCCATAACGGGGCTGTTAATTTCGAACTGCTCTGTGGCAGGACATTGCTGACCTGCAAATATCTGAATATACAGATCATCCGGATTGGACCAGAAACCGAAAGCAAATTTCAATGCGCGTAACAATTGAACGGTCAAACCTGTTAAAATCCCTGAACCACGTCCATCGCGTGGTGGAGCGGCGAAATACGATACCGATATTGTCCAATGTTCTCCTGGAGGCCGATTCGGGCGAATTGCAGCTCAAGGCGACAGATCTGGATCTAGAGATTTTCGAAAAGGCGCCGGCAATGATCGAGCAGGCGGGAACCACGACCGTTCCTGCCCACATGCTTTATGACATTGTCCGCAAATTGCCGGATGGCTCTGAAGTCATGCTCGCTGTGGACGAGGATGGAACCACTCTCAAGGTTACAGCTGGGCGTTCAAGGTTTACCTTGCAAATTCTTCCAGCAAGCGATTTTCCTGACATCACAGCCGGGGAGTTTTCGCACAAGTTCAGGATCCCTGCCAGCAAGCTTGGAAGTTTGATCGAACATACCCAATTTGCGATTTCAACCGAAGAGACACGTTATTATCTGAACGGAATTTATCTGCATTCTGTCGAAGACGACGGCAAGCTGATGCTCCGTGCGGTAGCAACCGACGGGCACCGGCTGGCGCGCTCGCAACTGGAAGCACCAAAGGGTAGCGAGGGCATGCCGGGGATCATTATCCCGCGCAAGGCAGTCGGCGAAATCCAGAAGCTGGTGGAAGATCCTGATGCTACGGTCACTGTTGAATTGTCGGATACGAAAATCCGGATTTCCGTGGACAATGTCATTCTCACCTCCAAGCTGATCGATGGCACCTTCCCCGATTATAATCGGGTGATACCGGCGGCAAACGACAAGGAATTGCGCCTGGATCGGGCGACATTTTCAGGGGCGGTCGATCGGGTGTCCACCATATCCTCGGAACGCGGGCGTGCGGTCAAAATGCAGCTAAGCGACAGCCAGCTGGTGCTGACGGTCAACAATCCGGATTCGGGTAGCGCAACGGAGGAATTGCCGGTGAGCTACGACTCCGGCGAGTTGGAGATCGGCTTCAACTCACGCTATCTGCTGGACATCTCCAACCAGCTCTCCAGCGAGGAAACCATTTTCATGCTGGCCGATCCCGGTTCACCCACGCTGATCCGCGATTCAGACGGTTCGGATACGATTTACGTGCTAATGCCGATGCGCGTCTGATTTTCGGCGCATCGCGCGGAAACAAACCATGGCAGATCTTGACCGAGTTCACCTGACCGGTTTGAAGCTGAACAATTTTCGCAACTATGCGGATTTGAAGATCGAAAGTGACAGGCGGCATCTTGTCTTTGCCGGAGAAAACGGTTCGGGCAAAACGAACATTCTCGAAGCGGTATCCTACCTTTCGCCCGGTCGTGGCTTGCGGCGCGCGTCATATGAGGAAATCTCGAGAAATGACGGTAACGGCACCTGGTCGGTCTTTGCAGAGTTAAACGGCTCGAATGGCCCGGTTTTGATCGGGACCGGGATCCAGGAAACGGCATTCGGTCCGGACCGCCAACGCAAGGTCAGGATTAATGGTGCCCAGTCGAAGACCAGTGATGCGCTGCTCGAACATGCAAAGATCGTCTGGTTGACGCCTGCCATGGACGGATTGTTTACCGGCCCCGGCGGCGACCGGCGCAAATTTCTGGATCGGTTGGTGCTGGCGATCGATCCCGCCCATGGCAGACGGGTTGCCGATTTCGAGAAGTCGATGCGGGCCAGAAACAGGCTGCTCGGCGAGGAAATGCCGGACCAAGCCTGGCTGGATGCAGTCGAAACCCAAATGAGCGAAAACGGCGTGGCGATCACGCTTGCCCGGCTGGAACTGCTCGATCTGATGACCGGCGTGATTGTCCGGTCGTCCGATCCAAACTCCCCTTTTCCAGACGCCGTACTCAGTCTGGAAGGATCGCTGGAGTTACTCGCGCCTGACATGGCTGCGACCGATCTGGAGGAGGAATATTGCATCCGCCTGAAACGATCACGCAGGCAGGACGCTGCTGCGCGCAGAACACTAGAGGGCCCGCATCGCAGTGACCTGCTGGTCGTACACCGGCCGAAATCCATGCCAGCCAAAATGTGTTCGACCGGCGAACAAAAGGCACTCCTGCTCGGCATCGTTCTGGCACATGCCCGCCTTGCGGCTGACCTGAGCGGACAGGCGCCGATCCTTCTGCTTGACGAGGTTGCGGCACATCTTGATCCGGTAAGACGGGCGGCCTTGTTTGACCGTATTGAAGCGCTTAACTGCCAGGCATGGATGACAGGTACCGACCGGCAGTTTTTTGACGATCTTGGGGACCGGGCAAACTATTGGCGGGTTGCCGATGGCATGGCGAACATGGAATAAGGTGTAATGCTGAATCAAGACGAACTCGAACGATATGCCCGCCATCTGGTGCTGCCGGAAATCGGCGGTCCTGGCCAGCAGAAATTGAAAAGTGCGCGCGTGCTGGTTGTCGGAGCTGGCGGCCTTGGCGCGCCGGCAATAGCCTATCTTGCAGCGGCCGGCGTGGGTACGATCGGCATTGTCGATTTCGATCTTGTTTCACTGTCCAATCTGCAACGGCAGATCATTCATGATAGCGATGCGATCGGCGAGCGAAAAACCGAAAGTGCTGCAAAAGCGGTTGCGCGTATCAACCCGAATGTGCGGATCGAGCAGTGGCCTGTCCGCCTGACGTCCGAGAATGCGTTCGCGCTGATAGCAATGTACGATATTGTTGCAGACGGTTCGGACAATTTTGATACGCGTTATTGTGTTGCCGAACTATGCGAGGATGCGGCAATTCCGCTAGTGAGCGCGGCAGTCGGCCGGTTTGACGGCTCGATAACAACGCTGAAGCCGTTCGTTGAAAATGAGGATGGCGAATTGTTTCCGCGATATCGGGATCTTTTTCCTGCCAAGCCGCCAGAGGGAACGATTCCATCCTGCGCGGAAGCGGGCATATTAGGCGCTCTTACCGGCGTCATTGGCTCGATGCAGGCGCTTGAGGTCATCAAGGAAATTACCGAGACCGGCGAAAGTCTTGCCGGAAAGCTGGTTCTATACGACGCAAAATCTGCTCGATTTGACACTGTCCGCTACATGCGGAGCAAATAGGCTACAATTTTGTAAAGAGTCGAAGTATATAGCAGCCCTTGTCCCGAACCAGCATTGGCAACGAAATTGGACCGCCAGATGATCGAGCTTACTGAAAGCGAAACCCAGGCCCGGCTTCTGTCGAAAGCGCTGCCCTATATGCAGCGCTACGAAAACAAGACCGTGGTGGTGAAATATGGTGGCAATGCCATGGGCAATCCCGAGCTGGGACAAGCCTTTGCTCGCGACATAGCGCTTCTGAAACAGTCGGGCATCAACCCGATCGTGGTGCATGGTGGCGGGCCGCAAATCGGTGCCATGCTGGAAAAGATGGGGATTGAATCCCGTTTCGAGGGCGGATTGCGGGTCACCGACCGTGCGACAGTCGAAATTGTCGAAATGGTGCTTGCCGGATCGATCAACAAGGAAATTGTCGCGCTGATCAATGCTGAGGGCGAATGGGCAATCGGGCTTTGCGGCAAGGATGGCAATATGGTCTTTGCCGAAAAGGCACACAAGACGATCATCGATCCCGATTCCAATATCGAGAAAATCATCGATCTGGGATTTGTGGGCGAGATCGTCGAGGTCGATCGTACGCTAATCGATCTGCTCGCCAAGTCGGAGATGATTCCGGTTATTGCGCCCGTTGCGCCTGGCCGAGACGGGCATACCTATAACATCAATGCGGACACGTTTGCTGGTGCAATAGCTGGAGCACTCAATGCCACGCGTTTGCTGTTTTTGACCGATGTACCCGGTGTGCTCAACAAAGATGGCGAACTGATCAAGGAATTATCCGTCGACCAGGCCCGCGAGTTGATTGCCAATGGGACAATTTCGGGTGGCATGATTCCCAAGGTGGAGACATGCATCCAGGCGATTGAAGGTGGCGTGGAAGGCGTCGTGATCCTGAACGGCAAGACCGCCCATGCGGTGCTGCTCGAACTGTTCACCGAACAGGGTGCCGGAACGCTGATCATCAAATAACCGCTGCTTAACGGCGCGTTCAGCAAGTATTCAGGGTGTAATTGCTACCTTTTCGCCCGAATCGTGGTGGATTGCCGCAATAACGCCATGCGGTCATGTTCCTCAGAAGATGTACCGAGTAATCCTGACACCATCGCTCATCCGTCGCCCAAGGACGGTGGGGAAACCGGTAGGTCCAGCTGCCAAAATTGCCGGCTGGACAAACAATGAAAGGTGACAATCGTGAAAGCCCTTCTCAAATACACTGTTGCTGCAGCCATTCTGATCAATGGCGCCAATGCCGGATACTTGCCAACGGGAGTCGCGTTCGCCCAACAGGCAGATCCAAATGCCGAAAATGGCGAACAGACGGAAGCCAATGAAAAGAAGAAAAAGAAGAAAAATCAAAACAAGCAGAGCGATGAACAGTCAGCCTCTGGCGAGCAGCCCGCTGCCGCAGAGCAGAAAACCAAATCCAAAAAGGAACGAAGGGCCGAGAAAAAGCGGCTAGAGAAGGAGAAAAAGGCAGCGAAACGCCAGGCCGAGCAGGAAAGAAAAGCTGCAAAACGCCAAGCTAAACAAGAGAGAAAAGCTGCCAAGCGGCAAGCGGAGCAAGAGAAGAAAGCTGCAAAACGTCAGGCTGAGCAAGAGAGAAAAGCTGAGAAGCGCCGCGCCGAGCAGGAAAGAAAGCAAAAGGAACAGGCGGCCAGCGAAGCCAAGCGGCTTGAAGAAGAAGTTGCAGCAGACAAGAAGCGCCAGGAAGCTGCTGAGAAAACCAAGTCAGAGAAGCAATTACGCAAAGAGCGCCGAGCCGAGAAAAAACGCCTCGAAGAACAGGCACGCCAGGAAGAGCAGCGCCGGGCGGAACAGGCAGCAAGCGAAGCCAAACGGCTTGAAGAAGAAGTCGAAAAAGACAAGAAGCTGCAAGAAGCTGCCGAAGAGACGAAGTCAAAGAAGCAATTACGCAAGGAACGTCGAGCCGAGAAAGAACGTCTCGAGGAACAGGCAGAAAAAGAAAAGAAACGCGCGGAAGCCGTGGCCGCGGAAGAGCGCAAGCGCCAGAGAAAGGCCGAGCGAAAGGCAAAGCGCGCCCGGAAAGAGGCGCTGGAAGCAGAAAAGCCTGAAAATCTGATCGTGGAATCGGTAGAGGAACAGGTAAAGCGTGCCGAGAAAGAGCAGACAACCGTCGTTCCGGACAATATCAGCCGGAAGGACCGTGAAAGACTGAAAAAGGCCGAGCGCAAGCGCCGCGAGAAGGCGCGTAATGACCGCGCAGAGCTGCTTGGTGCAGCCGCGGTAGGCGTGGCGATTGGAGCACTGATCCCGCAATTGGGTGGTACCGTCGCAGCCGATGAAGGCGACCGGATCGTCGTAAAGAGAAACGGAAGGCTTGTCGTTCGCAAGGATGAAAGCGCCCTGTTCCGTGACCGTGGATCCGACATTCGCTATGAGCGCCTGCGTGGCGGTCTAACGCGCGAGATCATCACTCGGCCCAATGGTGTTGTGATTGTAAGCGTTCGCGATCCGGGTGGAACCGTGTTGCGGCGTGAAAAAATCCTACCCAATGGCCAGCGGATTGTAATGTTCGATTCGTTCTACAATGGCACCAGCCGGAGACCGCCAATCCGTCCGCTGCCTGCCTATCGGGTGAATGTTCCGCAAGACCAGTATGTTGTTTCTGCGGGACGCGCCGACCGTGAATTTGTTCGCGAAACCTTTGAAGCAGAACCGGTATATGAGGCTCCGCAACGCTACAGCCTGCGCGAAATCCAGGAAAACGAGCCGGTACGTGCCCTGGTGCGCCGTGTTGACCTCGACACTGTTAATTTTGAATCCGGTAGCGCCTTTGTCGGAATTTCGCAGGTGCAACTACTTGGTGATATCGCCGGCGGCATGCTGGACGTGATTGACGAACAGCCCGACACGGTATTTCTGCTCGAAGGTCATACCGATGCGGTCGGATCGGATATCTCGAACCTGACGCTATCCGACCGTCGTGCAGAAGCAGTCGCAAGGATATTGGTTGATGCCTATGGTGTACCGCCGGAAAACCTGGTCACGCAGGGATATGGAGAGGAATATCTCAAGATCCCGACCCAGGCTTCCGAGCTTCAAAACCGCAGGGTGACAGTTCGCAATATTACGCCGATCCTTTCAGCATCAGAACAATAGCGATCACAACAGGTTATAACCTCACCTACACGGCCCCTGCATTGCGGGGGCCGTTTCATGTGCGGGCTCCCAGAAGCAAAATTCCCAGAATTCCCACAATGATGAGCGTGGTACCGATTATCTCCAGCCGGTTGATCCGTTCGCGGAAAAACAGGACGGAGGAAAGAACGGTAAACACGATCTCGACCAGCGCGACAGCCTTGACCACTGCCGCCTGTTGCAGGGTCATTGCCGTGAACCAGCCAAAAGAAGCCGTTGCGCCGACAAAACCAGTCGCCAGCGCCGGTTTCCAGGCGGCAATGATACGTGTGATTTCCTCTCGTTCGCGCCATGCCATCCAGGCCAGCATGACGATTGTCTGCAGCGTAATCGTCCAGAGCAATGTTACGGCTGCCTGCATCAAATAGCCTGGATATTCGAGCGAGAGGGAAGCGGCGCGATAGGCAACGGCAGCCAGGCCAAAAAATGAACCGGACAAAATTCCGATTCCTGCTGTCCTACTGAAGATGGCCGTCACGATGCTGCGCGCGCCACTACCGGCCTTTGCGACCGAGATTAACATGACACCAAGGACCGCCAAGCCGATGGCCGCCAATACGCCCACGTTTATACGCTCGCCCAGAAACACAAATCCAAAAACCGCAGCCTGCGCCGACTCGGTTCGCGAATAGGCGGTACCAACGACAAAATTTCGGAAGGAAAACAGATGGATAAGCAGCGCATTGGCAAAAATCTGGGAGAAGGCACCGACAAAAACCCAAATGATGAATTTGGTGTTCGGGGCAGGTATCACGAACCCAGCGGCGAAGTGCAATATTGCCACAAACATGAGTGCGAAGGGCAGGCCGAAGCCAAACCTGACAAAGGTCGCACCGGTGGTTCCCATCGCGCCTTTGAGGTATTTTTGTAAGGTAGACCGCAGATTTTGGAGAAAGGCGGCGCTGATTGTTATGAGTACCCAAAGCTCCATGCGAGCGGCTTAATTGGTCGAGCCCGATCACACAAGCATAAAAGTCGCTACCATGATTTTTCTCCAGGCCGGGTGGTCAAAGGAATAGTTTGAGCTAACTATGTGGTCATGAATTTCCTGTGCTCTTTTCATGACCCGAGCGGCGTGGCAAAAGTCAAACATGTACGATAGTCCCGAGAAGAAATATTTTGGCCACGTTACGGACTGGGTCTTCGATCTGGACAATACGCTCTATCCCAGGAGCGTTGATCTGTTCAGCCAGATCGACAAACGGATGACCGCCTATGTCGCACGGCTGACCGGGCTGGAGACGGGCGAAGCGCGAAAACTGCAAAAACAACTTTATAAAACGCATGGCACCACGCTTGCCGGACTGATGGATGATTATGCCATTGATCCAAAGCACTATCTGGCTGATGTGCATGACATCGACTATTCGGTAATTGATCCGCATCCCGAACTTGGCGAGGCAATTTTGCAGTTACCCGGACGCAAGCACATTTTCACCAATGGTGACCTAGCGCACGCTGAAAACACGCTCAGCGCGCTTGGTATTACCGGGCATTTCGATGCCATGTTTGATATTGTCTGCGCCGGTTTTGAGCCCAAGCCGTTGCAAATTGCCTATGACCGGTTCTTCGACAGCCATGGTGTGAACCCGGAACAATCGGTGATGTTCGAGGATCTTCCGCGTAATCTCGAAGTGCCCAAAAAAGTGGGCATGGCGACTGTTCTGGTCGTCCCGGCGAATGGATCAGACCATGGCAGCGAAGCTTGGGAAACTGCGGGCCATGACGAGCCGCACATCGATCATGTAACCGATGACCTTGCCGGATTTCTCGAGCAGATATCCGCTGCCTTCACGGGGACCATGGATGGGGAATCAAAAAACCCGGCATAGATACCGGGTTTGTTAAATTCAGTCGCTTGGACGTATGTCAGAATGTACGATTCAGGTTTTCCAATACTTCGCCTTCAAACACCAATGCGCCCGATCCGGCAAGTGTCTGTCCGGAAACTGACTGGGCAAATCTGCTATCGCCACGTAAATCAATGACCACCGCATCGGGTGTCGGTTTGATGACGTCACTAACCGAACCCAGCAAATCCTCTTCGACCTGCCCGGCGGTTACCTTGTACTGCTTTGCAGCACCAACGCCATGTGTTCTGATGTCTTTAAACGCCATCTTCTTGCTCCCTGCCGCCACCGGATTTCACCGGTTTTTCTTTTTCAACGGCTTCGCTGTCCACCTAATATGGTGACACTTTGCCAAATTAAAAACGGCTGTTCTGTGTATTTTGTCACTTTTCGTGATCGAATTTTTTACCGACTGAAATTTACTATAAATATCAGAGGTTAATCAGCTCTCCCAATATTCAATAAAATTGTAACAGTGTCGTGAGTTGCCGTTTTGCGGGGGTAATTTCGGCAAAAACGTGACCGGGTTCAATTGATGCCATAATGTGATTTGATGATGTCCCAACCCTCGATTGCGGTGTCAACATAATGAAACAGATCGAGGTCTGTCGGCGAGATTGTGCCCTGATCTGCGAGCTCCTTGAAATCAATTACCTTCGACCAGAAATCCTTTCCAAATAGAAGAAAAGGCAGCGGCTCCATCCGCTTTGTCTGGATCAGGGTGAGGGATTCGAACAGCTCGTCCATCGTACCGAATCCGCCGGGGAAGACAGCAATAGCCTTGGCGCGCATCAGGAAATGCATCTTGCGGATGGCAAAATAGTGGAAGTTGAAGCAGAGACCGGGGGTAACATATTCATTCGGTGCCTGCTCATGCGGCAGGACGATGTTCAGACCGATTGAGGGCGCGCCGACTTCATCAGCGCCGCGGTTACCAGCTTCCATCACGCCGGGACCACCACCGGTGACGACTACCAGCTCGCGGTTATAGGTTGTAGCTGAATATTCGGAGACGAGCTGGGCAAATTGGCGCGCTTCGTCATAATAGACGGCATTTGCCTCAAGGTTCTTGCGCTGCGTTTCATTTTTTGCAGCCCAGGCATCATGGCCCGGTTCGGGGATACGGGCGCCGCCAAACATGACCACAGTGGACTGGATACCACGTTCCTGCATCATCATCTCGACCTTCAGCAGTTCCAGCTGAAGCCTGACAGGGCGCAATTCTTCCCGGCACAGGAATTCCTTGTCATCGAAAGCAAGGCGGTAGGCTGGTGCCTCGGTCTGGGGTGTTCTGGGTATATGATGGGTTTTTTCGATATCATCGCGCGAGCGTACCAGCGACTTCCAACCCTTGCGTTGTGCTTCAGCCATAATTTGTTTCCCTTTCAAAAATCCCCGTCCGGTTTGCAGGATGCAGGAACTAGCGCCGGTTGCAACTTTCGGGTTTGATTCCCGGTCTAACTTGCAATAGGTTCCGCCCGATTTTGATCCATTACCCCATCATTGACAGGCAGGAGTAAACAAATGGCCAAGAGCGACTTGTTGGCGCTTGAAAAAACGATCGACGCTGCGTTTGAAAATCGTGATTCGATCTCGACTGCGACTACCGGGGAAGTTCGCGAGGCCATTGAGGAAGCTCTGAATTTGCTCGATAGTGGCACGGCCCGCGTTGCCGAGCGCCAGGACAATGGAGACTGGATCGTCAATCAATGGCTCAAAAAGGCCGTGCTTCTTTCTTTCAGGCTGAATGACATGGACATAATTCCCGGCGGACCGGGGGCGGCAACCTGGTGGGACAAGGTGCCGTCGAAATTTGATGATTGGGGCGCCAATCGGTTCCGGGAAGCCGGCTTTCGGGCGGTACCAGGATCGATCGTCCGGCAATCGGCCTTTATCGGCAAGAACGTTGTCCTGATGCCTTCCTTTGTCAATCTGGGTGCCTATGTCGATGAGGGTACGATGGTTGATGGCTGGGCAACTGTCGGTTCCTGTGCCCAGATCGGCAAAAATGTTCATCTGTCCGGTGGTGTCGGCATTGGTGGCGTTCTGGAGCCGATGCAGGCGGGTCCGACGATCATTGAAGACAATTGTTTTATCGGCGCGCGATCGGAAGTCGTTGAGGGCTGCATCGTCCGGGAAGGTTCAGTGCTCGGCATGGGTGTTTACATTGGCCAGTCGACCAAGATCGTCAATCGTGCCACCGGAGAGATCGGCTATGGCGAGGTGCCACCCTATTCGGTCGTGGTCGCCGGAACCCTGCCTGGCAAGGCAATGCCCAATGGCGATCCCGGACCGGGGTTATATTGTGCGGTGATCGTGAAAACGGTGGATGAACGGACCCGCTCGAAAACCGGGATCAACGAACTGCTCAGGGATTAGGATCCAAATGGCGGATCATCAGCAAAAACCAACGGTCACGTGGGTATTGTTCGGACTTCACGGCCGGATCGCGCGGCAATCCTTCATACTTGGCCAATTGTTCATGTTATCGCTGTTTGCTTTCGTGATTGCTCGCATTGTCGCCGTTGAAGGGCGTGACGGCTCGACCGTGTTCTGGGGTCTTGTTCTTCTCGCTCTTGGTGTGGCCTCGCTTGTTTCGACGATCGCGATGACGGTCAAACGGCTTCATGATCTCGGATTTCCAGGCATTCTGGCGGTATGCATGCTGATCCCCACGGTAAATTTCATCATGTTGATTATATTGATGATTATGCCTTCTTCTCCGCAAACCAATGCCTATGGACCACCCCCTTTCGGTCCACCCCCCGATCCAAAACCGAAATAGGCAGCGAAACCTTTTCGAAACTCCCGTCTGTAATTATCGGACGTCAAACCTGCCCCATAACACAATTGGCGATTGACCATTATGAACGGCAGCCATAAACCGAACAGATGAACCACACCGACCCCGTCCAGATCCTGCAGCACCTGATCCGCTTCGCTTCCGTCACACCGGACGCGACCGGAGTGCTGGACGCGCTCGAGAGCCAATTGAACACATTGGGTTTGGTGATTGACCGGCAGATTTTCAGTCAGGCCGGCACCGATGATGTTGATAATCTCTATGCACGGATCGGCTCTAGCGGGCCGCATCTGATGTTCGCCGGTCATGTCGATGTCGTACCATCAGGCGATGTCAGCAAATGGAAACATGACCCCTTTTCGGGCGTGATCGAGGACGGCATATTGTACGGCCGCGGCGCGGTGGACATGAAAGGCGGAATAGCCGCCTTCGTGGCGGCGCTCGCACGCTATGTCGAGACAAACGGCAGTCCCGCCGGTTCGGTGTCATTCCTGATTACCGGTGATGAAGAAGGGCCCTCGATCAACGGAACCAGCAAGCTGCTCGAATGGGCGGCAGAACGCGGCGAAAAATGGGATGGTGCAATTGTCGGTGAGCCGACAAACCCGTCAACCATGGGTGACGCCATCAAGATCGGACGGCGTGGTTCGCTTTCCGGCAAGATAATTGTCAACGGCGTGCAGGGACATTCGGCCTATCCGCATCTGGCGGACAATCCGGTACACGGCTTGGCCGACCTGCTGGATTGCCTGCTTCTACCGGCCTTCGATGAGGGCAGCGACAATTTTGAGCAGTCAAATATCGAGGTCACCTCGGTTGATGTTGGCAATGACGCAACAAATGTCATTCCGGCGACGGCTACTGCGGCATTCAATATCCGATTCAACGATCTGTGGGATGGCGAGGATGTGAAACGGGAGATCGAGCGCCGTCTAATTGAGGGTGCGAAATTATCCAGGATCCGCCATCGCCATGATGATCCCGTCAAATTTGAAATTGAATGGGTCGGCCGCATAAGCCCCGTCTTCCTGACAAGGGATGAGAGACTGATCGGTGCATTAAGCGATGCAATTAAATCAGTTACCGGCCAGCAACCGGAATTGTCGACCGGGGGCGGCACCTCGGATGCGCGATTCATCAAGGATTACTGTCCGGTGGTGGATTTCGGTCTGGTCGGGCAGACCATGCATCAAACAGACGAGCGCGTTCCAATCGAGGATCTTGAGACCCTGACTTCGATCTACCTGGCTTTCCTGGAGAAATGGTTCGAATAGGAGAAATTCGGTCATGGAGTTCATCAGTACTGTCGAGAAATTGCGCGAGATATACGGCTCGCCCTCGAAAACCTCCATTGTGAAAGAAACCCGGCATATAACGCCGCATTACCGCGCCTATATCGAGGCGTCACCGGTTTGTGGTTTCGCGACTGTCGGGCCAGAGGGGCTGGATTGTTCTCCCAGAGGAGATATGCCGGGCTTTGTCCGCGTCCATGATGAAAACACGCTGATGATGCCGGACAGGCGCGGGAACAACCGGGTCGATTCGCTTGTCAACATCGTCCGCGACCCCAGGGTTGCAATGATGTTCCTTATACCCGGCCATGGCAATTGCCTGCGAGTAAATGGCGAGGCACGAATTGCCGTGGACGATGATCTCAGGGACAGTTTTGGCGTTAACGGGAAAGCACCCCGCTCGGTAATCGTCATTCGAACGAACGCGGTCTATTTCCAATGCGCTCGGGCGATCCTGCGCTCAAGGATCTGGGACAGTGCAAGCCATGTCGAACCTTCCAGCCTGCCAAGTCCGGGAGAAATTCTTGCCGAAGTCAGCAACAATGATGTGGGCGGGCAGGTTTACGATGATGAATGGATGGGACGGGCGCAGAAAACGCTCTGGTAGCCTCTATTGCAAATTCGAGGCAGCCTCGGCATAGCCACCGCCGGCGCCATCGAGAAAATGCATGTGATCGTCCTGGGTAACCGATGGCACGTAACAGGTCAGCATGGCGCTGTCCTGGACGCAGATGCCATATTTCACCGTGCCTTCCTGACGAAGCGCTTCGAGGCGGTTTTCGATATCTGCCAATTGTTCCGGATCAAGCGAAACTGTCATGCGCAAACCGTCCTGAACCTTGCGAAAATCGGTATTCAACGACGTGTAGCGCCGGTAATGATCGGGATCGAAGCTGCCAATGGAAATCGATGATTTGAACAGTATCCAGGCAAAAGCCGTCTCCGCGATCAACTTCAAACGAGCCAAAGCATAGCTGCCGCCGTGTTTCGAGGTGCGTGTTTCCAAATCCATTCCGGAAGCCGGCCATCCGACATTCGGACCGTCTTCCGGGACAGGATTTGCCGATGACCTGCCGTCGGATTCAAATGCCAGCAGGAAATCGACGGCCTTTGAAAATGTTTTTGCATCTATGTCGGTTCCGGGTTCGACGATGATCGAAACGACCTTGCCCTGGCCGGATCGTATTGGCGTCCAGCGACAGGAAAGGCCGGTCAAATCAGGGAAGGAACCGGCTGGCGCCGGTTCAACCCGGTAACGGCCCTTCTTCATCAATGCTTCGGCATGGGACAAGCCGCCACCGGTAAAAGCATAGTTGTTGACGGCGTCAGACAAGCGCACCTGCTTTACCTGAACATCAAAACCGTCCTCCCTTATATCCTTAACCGGAACAAGGGATGCCCGCAGCTCCAGATCCAGCTCTTCGGAAGCAAAGGTTATCAGCTTGGCGAGAACATCGCGCACCGTGTCCACGGCGTCGGGAGCGATCGTGACCGCGGCGCCGTCTCCGCCGAAAATGAAAGGAATTTCCTGACTTTCAAGCGCATTCATGACGGCCGAGATCATGGCAACCCCTGCCATGTTCACCGCCTTGTATCTGCCGTTCGCAATCAAATCGCGGGATCGAACGACATCAGTCAGGGCTACATACCAATCATCGGCCAAAGCAACATGACCACCACCCGACATGGCTGCCGCGAAAGCTTCAGGCTCTGGCAGAGACTGCACGAATTTCGCCGTCTCGATCGTAATTGTATCGGGCATGAGGTCAGACATCCTGTTTCACCCGGCTAATACGGTAGTATACCGGTAGTTGGATCAATATTCGGCGTTCACGAGATAGAGACCACAGGCTGGCGCAACAGGACCGCATGCTTTCCGGTCCAGCGCGTCTCTTGCATGTTCAAGATCAGGTTTGCGCCATTTTCCATCGCCGACCAGTTTCAGCGATCCGACCATCGAACGAACCTGGTTGTGCAGGAATGAGCGCGAAGTGGCCAGTATTTCGATCTCTTCCTGGGCAACCCGTTTAACATCAAGCAGGTCGAGCGTTTTCATCGGTGACTTTGCCTGACAATTGATCGAACGAAATGTCGTAAAATCATGATGGCCGACCAGGCATTGCGCGGCGTCGTGCATGGCCTCAACATCGAGAGGCCTTCTAACCCACCAGGCGCGACAATAATCTATCGCCAGTGGTGCCTGACGATTGACTATCCGGTAGCGGTAATTGCGACGCTTTGCCGAAAACCGGGCGTCAAACTCTTCGGTTACCAATTCACAATCGAGGACCGCAATCTTGTGCTCGCGGAACTTCAATATGCCGTTTGATGCCTCGACAATCCTGCCGGGTTCCCATTCCTTCTCAAGATCAATATGGGCGACCTGAGCCAGTGCATGAACGCCGGTATCGGTACGGCCTGCGCCAAAGACGGTGACCTTTTGGCGGCTGAATTCCTCGATCGCTTCTTCGAGCGCCTGCTGAATGGAAATGAAACCAGATTGGCGCTGCCAGCCGTAAAACCCGGTACCGTCATATTCTATCGTGAGCTTGTAACGGGGCATCAAGCCAACACCGCACCCGGAACAACCGTATTGCCACGCAGAAAGGCCGCAGAATCTGCCGCCTGTTTACCAGCGCGCTGCAATTGCAGTAACCGTACCGAGCCCTCGGCACAGGCAATGGTCAAATTCTCATCCAGCACCTCGCCGGGCTTGCCAGATGCGTCGGTCACGGTAGTGGCCAGAACTTTCACCCGCTCGGTTTTCTTTACAAAAGGTATTTCGCACCAGGCGCCGGGAAAGGGCGAGAGCCCGCGAACATGATCATGGACGGCAGCAGCGGGCTGGTTCCAGTCGATGCGGGTTTCGGATTTGCTGATCTTGTCAGCATAGGTGACGCCGGTCTCCGGTTGTGGTGTAAGCGCTAATGTACCGCGTTCCAAAGCGGAAACAGCCCGGACCATGAGATCGGCACCCAAGGTAGACAAAGCATCATGCAATTGACCGGCATTCATGTCAGGTCCGATTGGTACGGTTTCGGTCATGGCGACCGGCCCGGTGTCGAGACCTTCATCCATTTTCATGATGGCGACACCGGATTGGTGATCTCCGGCCATGATGGCGCGTTGAATGGGCGCTGCCCCGCGCCATCGCGGCAGAACGGAGGCATGCACGTTGTAGGCGCCCAAATCGGGCGCCTGTAGGATCTCGGGTGGCAAGATCAAGCCATAGGCGACAACGACCGCCAGATCCGCATCCAGACCGGCAAAAACTTCCTGTTCATCGGCATGTTTCAGGCTCCCGGGCGTGAAGACCGGAATGCCGAATTCCTCTGCCTTTTGATGAACCGGGGACTTCCGCAATTCCATCCCTCGACCAGCGGGGCGGGGCGGCTGGCTGTATACGGCCACAATCTCGTGACCATGGCCAATCAAGGCCATCAGCACGGGAACAGAAAAATCCGGTGTTCCCATGAATATGATACGCAGCGGCATTTGATCTACCTGTGAAGAGTTTCAGGATTAGGCCAATATCAGCCGACCATGTGGCGGGAATTAAGCTTGCCGTTCTGTTTTGCGATCTTTGTAAACTTACGAACCACCATGTCGCGCTTCAAACGCGAGAGCTTGTCGATAAACAATAGCCCGTCGAGGTGATCAAGTTCATGCTGGACGCAGGTAGAAAGGATCCCCGTGGCATCAACGATCTGTTCTTCGCCCTGGCGGTCGAGATAGGAGACAGTGCAGCCGGCCGGTCTTTCCACATCTGCGAAAAAATCCGGGATCGACAAGCAACCTTCCTCATAGGTTGAGGGCGTATCCTCGAACTTCAGGATTTTCGGATTGATCATGAAAATCGTCTCGCGCGGATGATCTTCAACTTCTTCCTTGGCGGCCGGTTCAGTGCCCGACGATTCCGAATTTTCCTCATCTTCATCAGATTCTTCCTCATCCTGGCGCTTGGACACGTCGATCGTCACCAGGCGCAAGGGAATACCGATCTGGATTGCCGCCAGTCCAATCCCGGGCGCGTCATACATGGTTTCGGCCATATCATCGAGCAGGCGAAGAACATCCTCATCGATCCGCTCAACCGGTTTCGACGTTTCGCGCAATACGGGATCTGGAAGGTGAATTATTTCTCTAATCGCCATCAAAGCCTCTCGCGTCTGAAATAAGAGTTGTGCGCCAGCGGGTCAAGCGCCGCGTCATACGATCCGAAGGTTTCTTATTCCTGTTTTGTTCTCATAAGGAATCAGTTAGACTTTGTCGATGCAGAACGACGGATTAAGCTTCAGCCCGATTTTCAACGAGACGGTGTTTACCCTCGGCGATCGCCTCGTCACGCTTGGTGAAACGCTTGCGGTGGCCGGGGGCCTGATTGTATTGATCGCGCTTGTTTCGCTTTGGCTCACCTGGCGCAATGGCCAGAAGCGCGCTGCAGCCCTGGCAACCGCTGCCGAGCAGGCACGTGAGGCCGAAAGCAAGATGGCGGCACTTGTCGCCAGCCAGAATGAACTGACCGGCAGGATGCAAACGCTGTCGGAAGTATTTTCGAACCGGCAGTCCGACATGATGCGTGCGGTCAATGAGCGTTTGGAATCGATGACGGGACGTATTGGCCAATCTATCAGCGAAACGACCAAATCAACCAATCAGAGCCTGACACAATTGCAGGAAAGGCTGGCGGTGATCGACACCGCGCAAACAAATATCACCGCGCTTGCCGGCCAGGTTGTGGAATTGCAGAACATTCTGTCCAACAAGCAGACACGTGGCGCCTTTGGTGAGGCACGGATGGCAGCCATAATCCGCGACGGCTTGCCGGCCGGTGCATTTGAATTTCAGGCGACATTATCAAATGGCAAGCGGCCGGATTGCCTGATCAACATGCCAAACGACACACCACCCCTGGTGGTGGATGCGAAGTTTCCGCTGGAATCCTGGAATGCGATTCGCTCAGCTGAATCCGAGGAGATGGCAAGGTCTGCGCAACAACAGTTCCGCCGCGATGTGGAAGTGCATATTCGTGCGATATCGGAGAATTACCGGATCGCCGGCGAGACCCAGGACACTGCCTTCATGTTCGTGCCGTCGGAATCGGTCTTTGCCGAGATTTACGAGAATTTCGAGGGTATTGTCACAAAGGCGCAAAAGGCGCGGGTGGTCATCGTCTCTCCATCATTGTTGATGCTGTCGATCCAGGTAATCCAGTCGGTCCTAAAGGACCACAGGATGCGGGAGCAGGCGCATCTGATCCAGGGCGAGGTTGTCCGCTTGATGGAAGATGTCAGCCGCCTGGATGGCAGGGTGCGCAAGCTTTCCCAGCATTTCGGCCAGGCGCAGAAGGATGTCGAAGATATCCTGATTTCGTCTTCCAAGGTCACGCGGCGCGGTTCGAGGATTTCGGATCTCGAATTTGATGAAGCCCATCAGGTGGAAGAACCCAGGCTAAAGGCCGTCGAGTAGAGTTATTTGGGCAAATTCAGAAGCTGCCGCGGCTGCGCATTGCGGCAGAAAGCGTGCCCTCATCGAGATAGTCCAACTCACCGCCAACCGGCACGCCATGGGCCAATCGCGAGATCTTTACCCCGGATCCTTCCAACTGGTCAGCAATATAATGGGCGGTTGTCTGGCCTTCGACCGTTGCATTGACCGCAATTATTATCTCCGACACCGCGTTTTCCGGCGCCATTACTCGGTTCACCAGGCTGGATATATTGAGTTCTTCGGGCCCAATGCCATCAAGCGGCGACAAGGTACCGCCAAGGACATGATAGCTAGCGCGCAAGACACCGGCGCGTTCCAGCGCCCACAGATCGGCGATATCCTCGACCACGATGATCGTCGATTGATCACGCCTGGTATCGCTGCACACCGTGCAGGGGTCTACCGTGTCGGCATTGCCGCAAATCGAGCAAATCCCCACTTTTTCGGAGGCCTCTGCCGCGGCTGCGGCCAGCGGAATCAGGAGTTGGTCCTTTTTCTTGATCAGATGCAGAGCGGCACGTCTGGCCGATCTTGGTCCCAGACCAGGCAAGCGCGCCAGCAACTGTATCAGCCGCTCAATTTCCGGGCCTGTGACATTTTTTGACATGGATATCAGAAGGGCAGTTTCATGCCCGGCGGCAGTGGCAGGCCCTCTGTCAGCTCGGCAGTCTTGTCTGCCATGAGGGATTCGATCTTGGATTTTGCCTCGTTATGGGCCGCCATGATGAGATCCTCGAGTATTTCTGCCTCATCCGGCTTCAACAAGGAAGGATCGATACCGATAGCCCGGACCTCTCCCTTGCCATTCAATGTCACACTGACAAGTCCGCCACCGGAAGTGCCGGTCACCTCCATGGAATGCAGTTCATTCTGCATATCGGCCATTTTGGCCTGCATTTCCTTTACCTGGCCCATAAGACCCATAATGTTCTTCATATCTGATACTCCAGGGCGACATCGCGCCTTTTACTTTGGTCAGTTAATCGATCATTTCTCGTCAAAAAAATCATCCAGCGGTTCATCACCTTCATCAGGTGGTTCTGCAACTTCCGGCTCCTCTTCCCGAACGCGAACATCAATGATGCGCGAACCGGGAAATTCCTTCAGGATCGCGTCCACTGCCGGATCATTGCGGGCGGCATCCTGACGTTCGCCAGCTTCGGCCTGTTCCTGTTCCTCGATCGACGGCGTACCACCGTCGCGGCTGACGGTCACTGTCCAGCGTTTTCCAGTCCAGTCATTCAGCTTCCGGCCAAGTTCCGACACGAAGTCCGGAGGCGGATTACCGGTCAGATTGATCTCCAGGCGGCCATCGGCAAAGCTGACAAGCCTGACATTCTTGCGAAGTAAAGTGCGCAATTTTATGTCGCGCTTGTCTTCTGCAAGAAAGATCAGCTCATCGAAATTGTTCAGTGCAAGAACAGGCCTTTCCTGTTTTTCGCTCTGCGGCGACAATTCCGGTTCGCTTGCCACCTTGGTGTTTGTGCCCATTGGCCGCTGCATTTTCGGCGGTGCTGCTGCGGATTTATCGATGCCAGGTGCTTGCTGCAAGGGTCCTGACGGATCAGGCTCGTTTTGTGGGGCGGCAGGTTCAGTTCCTGCACGGCTTCCATTTTGGCCGGATTTGTTCTTACCGGATTGCGGAGCAGTTTCAGAAATCTGCCGGATGAGATCGTCCGGTGCAGGAAGTGCAGAAGCATGGGTCAGGCGCACCAGAACCATGTCGGCAGCGGCCAGGGGGCGTTCGCTTCTCTGGATTTCCTCAATGCCCTTTACGAGAATCTGCCAGGCCCGGGCCAGAACGCGGACCGAAAGATCTTTCGCAAAATTCATCCCCCGTTCGCGTTCGCTTTGCGGCAGAGAAACATCGTTTACTGCGGCAGGGACATATTTGATGCGGGTTACAAAATGGATGAAATCTGCCAGGTCGCTCATGACAACAGCCGGGTCGGCACCTGTGTCGTATTGATCCTTGATCTCGCCCAGTGCTGCTGCAATGTCGCCGCGCATTACCTGTTCGAACAGATCAATGACACGTGTCCGATCTGCCAGTCCGAGCATGGATCTTACTGCACCAGCCTCAACGGTTCCGGCACCATGAGCAATTGCCTGGTCCATAATTGAAAGTGCGTCGCGTACCGAGCCTTCAGCCGCCCGCGAAATCAATGCGCGAGCATCGTCATCAATCTTTACATCCTCAAGCCCGGCAATTCTTTCGAGATAATCGGAGAGTACAGCGGCATCTATCCGGCGCAAATCGAAACGCTGGCAGCGTGACAGGACGGTTACTGGAACTTTCCTGATTTCTGTCGTCGCAAAGATGAATTTGAGATGGGCAGGGGGTTCTTCCAGCGTCTTCAACAGGCCGTTAAAGGCATTGCGGGAAAGCATATGCACTTCATCAATTATGTAGACCTTGTAGCGGGCGATTGCCGGAGCATATTGTACCGACTCGATTATTTCGCGGATATCGTCGATCCCGGTATGGGATGCAGCATCCATTTCAATCACATCGACATGGCGGCCCTCGATGATGGCCTGGCAATGCTCCCCCTCCTCGCGGACATCGATGGCAGGCGCATCTATGCCCGGCCGTTCGTAATTCAGCGCTTTTGCAAGAATTCTTGCCGTCGTCGTCTTGCCGACACCGCGCACGCCGGTCAACATATAGGCCTGGGCGATGCGACCCGTTTCGAAAGCGTTCGTCAGGGTCCGAACCATCGGCTCCTGACCAATCAGATCATCAAAATTCTGCGGCCGGTATTTGCGGGCCAGAACCTGGTAGGAAGCAGAATTTGTGGCAGAATTATCCGTCATCGCGCGATTATAGCTGCTTTTTGAAACGCTTGAACCGGGTTCCCGGGAAAATGCTCATAATTGCAGAAAAGCCGTGCAAACTTGATCTTGAAACCATGGCTGTCCTGGAATGGGTGGAAGGCTGGCTTAAGGTGACCCGGACACTACTCGTTGTGGCTGCTTCCTTCCGGACCTGACCAGGTTGGCGAGGCGCTCGTCCACCACCAACCTTCCACCGGCAGATATCGTCTTTTCCGTCGAATAATGCAAGCTTTGCGAGAAGATTCGTCACGGGAATGAACAAATGAACTGGAAATTGGATGAAAGACTGGAAACCACCAGCGTTGAAATCTGCAATCTTGCATTGTCGAATATCCGGCTTGTCAATGATAGTCGATGGCCCTGGCTATTGCTGATCCCCCGGGTGCCGGGCGCAATCGAGGTTCATGACCTGGAACAAGCTGACATCGTGCAGGCAGCGGTGGAGACTTCACAGGTTGCTCAAATATTGAAGCAATATACTGATTGCCGGAAAATCAATACGGCCGCCATTGGCAATATGGTAGAGCAGCTCCACATTCACGTTGTCGCCCGGAATACAGGTGATGCCAATTGGCCGGGACCGATTTGGGGTTATGGCGAGCCTGTGCAATATGACAACCCGGAGCGTGACAAGACATTGGCGGATTTGGCAAACAGGTTTGAAGAATTTCTTGTCTGAACAACAGGTAAATTGATGACAATTGATTTCGATGAAAGATTTCCCGAACCGAGCCAGTTCGTCGGATTTGGGCAAAACGTGCTCGAAAGTGCTTCCGAAAGTAGGGATGAAACGTCGTTGCAAACAGCGCTGGACCACCCCAACCAGCGATTTCATCTGTTTGCCGACGGGAAAATTCTGGTCAAAAAAGGAGAATCTCCGACCGCAACTTTCAGCCAAGCCGATATTTCGCGATTTGATGTGGTGCTTGAAAAGGCGATATTTCTGGGAACCGACGGGATTGCGCCAAGGCTGGCAGCGCCTGCAAATATTTCCGAAGACGATCTTGATGAACCGTATCATCTCTATGACATGCGGGCGTTGCTTTATTCATCCTCGGTCGCTGACAAAGAAGCCGGAGCATGCGCCTCTGCTGCCAGCCTGCTGCATTGGCATGAAACCAATCGATTTTGCGGCCGATGTGGCAGCGAAACCAGGAGCATGATTGGCGGCTATCGGCGCGATTGTCCGACTTGCGATCACAAGATTTTTCCACGGACCGATCCGGTCGTGATCATGTTGACGACAGATGGCGATAGATGCCTACTCGGGCGCAGCCCGCATTTTCAGCCGTTCTGGTATTCCACACTTGCCGGCTTCATTGAACCGGGTGAAACAATTGAGGCTGCTGTCAGAAGAGAAACCAGGGAGGAAAGCGGTATCGAAGTCCGCCGCGTGCGCTACCATGCAAGCCAGCCCTGGCCGTTTCCCCATTCCCTGATGATCGGCACCTATGGCGAGGCGGCCAGCGATAGAATCAACTTTGACCGCAATGAACTTGAAGACTGCAAATGGTTCACGCGGGATGAAGTAAAGCTGATGATTGCCGATGAACACCCGGACAAATATCGATGCCCGCCAACCAAGGCCATTGCACACACACTTATCCGGGATTGGGTCAATGCCGGAGCGAACAAGCAGTGAGAGCTGCTTCTAGCGGGCCTCTGCCTGTGGATAAACACCAAGGATACGGAATTCCTTGCAGAAGAACTTCAATTCATCAAATGCATTGCTGACCGGCACATCTTCGGGATGACCCTCAATATCGGCAAAAAACTGCGTGGCCGAGAATGACCCCCCAAGCTGGTAGCTTTCCAGTTTTGTCATGTTGACGCCGTTTGTCGCGAACCCACCCATCGCCTTGTAAAGCGCTGCGGGAAGATTTCGAACCTGAAACAGAAAACTGGTCATGATGGGACCATTGCCTGGCTGGGCCCACTCGGACTGTCGAGACAAGATCACGAACCGTGTCGTAT